>CALFWN010000056.1 GCA_937928335.1 uncultured Litoreibacter sp.
GTCCTTGCAGACCCCGAGGGTCAGTGTCAGCTGTGCGTCGATATCGCCGGCCTGTTCAGGGTTGATATGGACGGGGAGCACGACAGTTTCATCATAGCCCACCGACCGCATTCCACTTTCGCGGAAAATGCCGGGGCGGGGCCAGTGAATCTCTGCGTTTTTGAGGTTGCGGGACCCCTCCCAAGACATTCTTGTCGGGACTCCACCGTCGCCGGGCGCACGCCAATAGGTTTTCCAACCGGGCGCGAGCTTGATCTCGATACCTGTGTAATGCGACCCGTCTGTCTGCCGCCAGCCTTCCAGCAGATTGACCTGAACAATGCTGTCAGTTGTTTCAACCACTTGCGCTGACGCAGAGGCGGGGGGGAACAGCGACATGGCAAGGGTCGCTGCAAGGAGACAGGAAGATGTTTTCATCAGAGCCAATATAGGGATGCTATGCGCTCACGGGAAATCACGTCTAAGCGAGACTCTGCTATAGATGCACAGTTCCAACACCGGGCTGGCGGCATCTGGTTGAACCCGCCCGACCCAGAGGCCAGTTTAGCATCATGAGCGCAGATGATGATTCCATGAACCTGAACGGACGGCTGCTGATTGCGATGCCGTCAATGAAAGACATTCGGTTTGAGCAATCGGTGATCTTCATTTGCTCGTATTCCGAAAAAGGCGCGATGGGGCTGATCATCAACAAACCCACCGATGACCTGAAATTCCGTGACCTGCTGAAACAGCTTGAGATTACGCCGCCGCCCTCTGGCCGCTCTATCCAAATTCATGTGGGCGGCCCGGTCGAGTTTGGCCGCGGGTTTGTTCTGCATTCCGCGGATTATGACCAGTTCGAGGCTACTATGAAAGTGGGTGACGGGTTTGGCATGACCGCGACGCTGGACATTCTGGAAGACATCGCGATGGGCGACGGGCCGCAACAGGCGATCCTGGCGATGGGCTATGCGGGCTGGGGTCCGGGCCAGCTGGAAGACGAGATCGTACGCAATGGCTGGCTGATCGGGGACGCGACCACCGCCTTGGTCTTTGAGCGCGCGGATGGCGGCAAATGGCAGGCGGCGCTTGAGCTGATGGGGATCAACCCGCTGTTGCTCTCTGCTGAGGGTGGGCGGGCCTGAACGCCCTTTTTGCTAAGGTCTTGGCGCTGCGGCGCGGGTTAATCTGTCCCGGATCGCGTGGCCCAGCCCGGTGCCCGGTATCGGGGCCACGGTGAAATGTTTTGCCTTGGACCTGTTTGCCAAAACATCCATCTCGCGCAGCAGGGCAAAAAGCCGGGTTGCGGCCTCGGACAGATCTCCGCTTTCGGACAGGTTGCGGTCCGCCTGACCCGGCCCGAAGCCAAGATGCGGTGCCTCGCCGGGTGTTGTCACATCCAGCAGGATCGCCGCATCTGGTGCGTAATGAGAGGCCAGTTGCCCCGGTGCGGTCGGGGTGGCGGTGGGTTTCGCGTGCGAAACCGCCCGGCCAAGCAGCTTTTCAGCGGTTTCCAGTGGGATGCCGCCGGGGCGCAGCAGCGCAATGGGGTCGCCGCCGAAGATTGTCGATTCGAGGCCCACGTTGCAGGCACCGCCATCCAAAACAGCCGCGATACGTCCGTTCAGGCCTGTCAGCACATGCTCTGCCATCGTCGGGCTGATCTTGCCCGATGGGTTGGCGGAAGGGGCGGCGATGGGCAAACCCGCCTCTTTCAGAAGCTCATGGGCCAGCGGGTGCGCAGGCACCCGGATGCCCACGGTATCAAGCCCGGCTGAGACCAGATCGCAGAGCTGCGCATCGTCGCGTTTGGGCAACACCAAGGTCATGGGGCCGGGCCAGAGGGCCTCCGCCAGGGCATTGGCCTCATCCGAGAAGACGGCAAGGCTTCTGGCGGTGTCGATATCTGCGACATGGACGATCAGCGGGTTGAAGCTGGGCCGGTTCTTGGCGGCAAAGATGGCGGCGACGGCCCGGTCATTGGTCGCGTCCGCGCCAAGCCCGTAGACCGTTTCCGTCGGGAACGCGACGAGCGCGCCCGCCTTGAGAAGGGTCGCGGCTTCGTTCAACTGGTGCCTCGATAATGACCGCGTCACTGCTCGCCATCCGTCCTGACGTTGCGTTTTTGTTGATGATCAAAAGGCCGAGGCCCAGAGTTTGTTGATCAATATCGCCTCCTACCGTATCTATGACCAAGCTGCAAAGACGGAACCTTATATGCCTTATCGCGCTCCTTCGGATGAATATCAGTTTCTTTTCGACCATGTTGTCGGGTTGGCACAGGTCACGGGCACGGAAAAATTCGCCGAGGCGACCCCGGATTTGACCTCTGCGATTCTGGGCGAGGCGGGGAAACTTGCCGACGAGGTACTGGCCCCGCTGCAACGCGCAGGCGACCTGCACCCGGCGGTTCTGGAGAACGGGGTGGTGCGCACCTCTCCGGGCTTTGGTGACGGGTATAAGGCGATTTCGGATGGCGGCTGGGTTGGCATGGGCGGTGACCCGGAATATGGCGGGTTGGGCTTGCCGCAATCGCTGGTCAACGCGGTCAACGAGATGATGGGCGGGGCCTGCCTGTCCTTGCAACTGAACCCGTTGATGACGCAAGGACAGATCGAGGCGCTGGAGCATCATGCCTCGGATGAGATCAAGGCGATGTATCTGCCCAAGCTGATCTCGGGCGCGTGGTCCGGCACTATGAACCTGACAGAGCCGCAGGCGGGGTCGGATGTTGGCGCATTGCGCACCAAGGCAGAGCCCAATGGCGACGGGAGCTATGCCGTGACGGGGCAGAAGATCTATATCAGCTGGGGCGATAATGATTTTACGGAGAATGTC
>CALFWN010000057.1 GCA_937928335.1 uncultured Litoreibacter sp.
GTCCACCAGATGGATGGTGCGGACAGGGATCATTCCGGGCTGTTTGTGGAGCTTTGTCAGCGAAACGGGGTGGCGCTATGAGCCGGGTCCTGATTTTGGGCGGCGGCGGGATGGTGGGCCAGAAACTGGCGCATCGTCTGCTTGCCGACGGGCTGAACGGCGCGGCTTGCGAGATCACGCTGCATGACATGGCCTTTCCGCCCAGCGGGGCGGAGGTCGCGGATCAAAGGCGGGGCAATCTGGCCGATGCGGGTCAGATGGAAGCGCTGGCGGCAGAGAAGTTTGACGTGATCTTCCACCTCGCCTCCATCGTGTCGGGGGAGGCGGAGGCCGATTTCGACAAGGGTTGGCAGGTGAATATGTTCCCGACCTGGCGGCTGCTTGAAGGGCTCAGGGCAGAACATGAAGCGGATGAGGGCTATCGGCCCCGGCTGGTCTTCACCTCGTCCATTGCCGTGTTTGGCGGGCCGTACCCGGATGTGATCGGTGATGACTACCTGTCGGCGCCGCAGACCAGCTATGGGGCGCAGAAATCGATCTGCGAGGCGATGATCTCAGATTTCTCGCGCAAGGGGTTCATTGACGGGATCTCGATCCGGCTGCCCACGATCTGTGTGCGGCCGGGCAAGGCGAACCTGGCGGCGTCTTCGTTCTTCTCGGGCATCATCCGGGAGCCTTTGAACGGGGTGGAGGCGGTTTTGCCTGTCTCTGATACGGTCCGGCACTGGCACGCGAGCCCGCGGGCGGCGGCGGGGTTTCTGACCCATGCAGGGACAATGGATCTGGGTTTGCTTGGGACACGGCGGGCGTTGAACCTGCCGGGGGTCAGCTGCACGGTGGCGGAGCAGATTGAGGCGCTGAGAGAGGCTGCGGGCAATGATGTGGTCAAGCTGATCAGGCCTGAGCCGAATGAAACGATCATGAAGATCGTTGAAGGGTGGCCCCGGAATTTTGATCCTCAGCGGGCGATTTCCCTAGGCTTCAGGGCGGAAAAAACTTTTGCCGAAATCATTCAGGTCTATCTGGATGATGATCTGCCAAAGCCTTGATTTCTGAATGCGACGCGTGCGTCTCTTTTGGTTAACCAATTGAAATACAATTGAAAATAAATTTTTATTAGGGATTTGTTAACCTGTGGAAGCAGCCCCCAATGCGTCGGGATGCAGGGTGCCGCTTGCGCCACCGTCGCGCAGGTTGCGTTTCATATGCTCATAGATGGCGACGCGGCAGGCATGGGCGTCGCGCTTGAGCGCGGCGGTGACGATGGCCTGATGCTCAACGATGTTTTCGGGATGATAGCCATATTCGGGCTGCATGATCTTTTGTTGGCGGAACTGATCATAGGTCCGCCTGTAGCTGGAGCGCAGAAACGGGCTGTCGCAGGCTGATAGCAGGGTGTCGTGAAATTCCAGTTCGGCCAGAGACCACAGTTTCAACGTGTTGCCGCTGAGGCTGGTCTCGCTGAGTTTGCTTTCGATATGGCTGAGTTTGTGGTGGGAGGCCGCCAGCTGGGCCTCCCATTCAAGCGCGCCATGCTGGATGGAAGCCGTGGCCCCTTCCTGTTCCAGCATGATGCGAAATTTGGTGAGGTAGTGCAGCCGTTCGGGATCGGTGGGCCGGGCGCGAAAGCCGCGTTGATCCTCGAAGATCACCAGACCCTCGGAGGCGAGCCGGAACAGAACCTCGCGGATGGTATTGGCGGAGCAGTCATAATCCTCGCGCAGCCGCTCGGAGCGCATTTTTTGCCCCTGCGGGATTTGCGCAGTCACAAGCTGCATATGCAGGTCGTCATAGATCTGAGGTGTAGATAGCTTGCTCTTCAGCATTTTCTGCGTACCATCGCGTCAGGGGAACATGGCTCAACAATAACCAAAAATTTCGCCATTCCCAGAAAATTTCAAAATTTTTGAAAATCAGGTTTTTTGTTGTCGGGTCCAGATTCGCTCGCTAGGCTCACTCTTACGCGGCGCATACTCTGTCGAGAAACGAAAAGCGCCGGACGTAATTAAACTGGGAGGAAACCAATGAGTTTCGTAAAAACCGCTGCGGCAGCCGTCGCAGCAGCAGCTATTGCTGCAACCGGCGCTTATGCTGATGGCCATGCCACCAGCAAACTGCGCATTCAGACGCATTACGCGCCTGAAACCGTGTCCGGCAAACTGGCCGCGCAATATGTTGATGACATCCAAGCCATGTCCGGCGGTGGTATCGAAGTGGAAATGTTCTACTCGTCTTCCGTTGTAAAGTCGGTTGAAACCTTTGACGCTGCGGCGACGGGTATCCTTGATTGCGACATGACAGGTGGCGGCTACCAAACGGGTAAGAACTCTGCCTTCCAATTCGTGGGCGACATCATGGGCGGCTATGACACGCCCTACCAACAGCTGAGCTGGCTGTATTTCGGTGGTGGCCGCGAGGCGGCTGCACCGCTCTATAACAAATACGGCATGGAGCTGATCGGTTGGTGGGTCTACGGGCAGGAATCCTTTGCCTCGTCCAAGCCAATTGAAAAAGTGGCTGACTTCAAGGATTGGAAATTCCGTTCGCCCCCCGGCATGGAAACCAAGATCTTTGAAAAACTGGGCGCAAACCCGGTTGTGATGGATTTCACCGAGATCTTCACCGCGCTGGAAACAGGTATCATTGATGGTGCCGACGCATCCGGTCTGGCCAACAATGTTGGCCTGGGCCTCTATGACATCGTGAAATACGCCAACTTCCCTGGCTTCCACTCGATGCCATCTGACCACCTTGCGTGCAACAAGGACGTCTTCGACGCCATGCCGGAAGCGCATCAGCGCATCATGAAAGTGGCAATGGAAGCGCTCGCTCTGCGCACCGCGCTGACCTTTGAGAAGAAGAACGCTGAAGCGGCTGCGCAACTGCGCGAGCAAGGTGTGACCCTGTCTCAGTGGGCACCGGAAGAGCTGCAGAAGTTCCGCGATGCAGCGCAAGCCACATGGCCTGAGTTTGCCGACACACCGGAAGCTGAAGCTCTGGTTGAAGCGCATATCGCCTACCTGCGTCAGTTGGGTCTGGCCAAGTAAGACCTCAGAAGGAGGGGCGGGGCCGCGCGCTGCCGCCCCTCTCACTGAGGTCTGACGGGCAAGCCCCCTGAAAGATGGCGCCCATGAAGCGCCTGCTCAAAAAAGACAGGAAAGACAGCGGAGACGCGTCAGCGCCGCTCCGCAAGGGGAGAATTCATGGAAGAGGAAAGATACGGCACCCTGGTAGAGTGGCTGGTGCCGATGGCATTGGTGACGGTCACCGGCTGGGTGATCTGGCATATGCCAGCCTTCATTCTGGACTGGGGCGGGCATGGCGACCAACTGGCCGCGCATTTTGTGCGTGTCGATCTGACGCCGAATATGCCGATTGTCATGGGGACCTATATCGACATCGTCGATATGCTGGCCCTGATCGCGATCCCGATCCTGATCTATCTGGGTGTGCGGACCGTGCGCCGCGCCCCGATGGAATTTGAGAGCTGGGGGCCGCTGGACCGGCTGGCCGTGTTCATTGGCCGCGTCACCATGATGCTGGTCGTCGTCTTGTGCTGCGTCATGCTGTACGAGGTCTTCGTGCGCTATGTGCTGAATGCAGGCACGTTATGGGCCAACGAGATGTCGCTGTGGCTGGCCGGGTTCGTGTTCCTGTTCTCGGGGCTTTACGCCATGCAGCAGCGCAGCCATATTCGTATTTTCCTGATCTACGACATGTTCCCGCGCTGGATGCAGCATGTCTGCGACGTGATTTCCACCACCCTGATTGTCACCTTTGCCTTCTTCCTGATCTATGGCGGCTACGGCGAAGCGTTCCAGAAATTTGCCCGCTGGGAGCTGTTCGGCTCGGCCTTCAACCCGCCATTGCCTGCCACCATCAAACCGACCGTCCTGATCGTGATCGGTTTGGTTGCGTTGCAGGCCGTCATCAACCTGTTTGCCGACTGGAACAAGGAGCCGGTGATCCACACCGCCGCCGATGACATAGATGAAGACGAAATTGAGCGGCTGAAAAAAGCCGTAGGGGCTGACTGACATGGATATCGGAACAATTTCGCTGGTCCTTTTGCTGGGCCTTCTGGTGCTCTTGGCCATCGGAATGCCGCTGGGTTTTGCCTCGGCCATTCTGGCCGTGCTTGTGCTGGTTATGAAATTCGAGCCCGCGCTTTTGACCGCGCCCTGGACCTTCGGGGACGGGATATTGACGGGGAGGCCGGGGTCGGGACCCTTAAATATCTTAGCGCAAAAGATATACGGGCTCTTAACGGACTACGTGCTCATATCCATTCCGCTGTTCATTTTCATGGCGGCGTTGCTGGAACGCTCCGGCATCGCGAAAGACATGTATTC
>CALFWN010000058.1 GCA_937928335.1 uncultured Litoreibacter sp.
GGGTTATGAGGTGAAATCCGAGGTCGGGGCCTGCGACGTGGTGGCCATACGCGATGGCGCCGCCCCGGTGATTGTCGAGATGAAAACAGCGCTGAGCCTGTCGCTGTTTCACCAGGCTGTCGCGCGGCAGAGGGTCACGGATGCGGTCTATATTGCGGTGCCACGTGGCGCGGGCAAACGCTTTGCGAAATCACTGAAGGACAATCTGGGGCTGTGTCGCAGGCTTGGGCTGGGGTTGATCACGGTGCGGATGCGCGATGCGTTGGTCGAGGTGCATCTGGACCCGGCCCCATATACGCCGCGCAAATCTGCGACGCGCCGGGACCGGTTGCTGCGAGAGTTCGCGCGCAGGGTGGGCGATCCGAATGCAGGGGGTGCGACGCGGGTGGGGCTTGTGACGGCCTACCGGCAGGACGCGCTGCGCTGTGCGCAATATCTGTCTGACGAGGGACCCAGCAAAGGGGCGCAGGTGGCTGCCGCGACCGGGGTGGCGCAGGCGACGCGTCTCATGGCGGCGGATCACTATGGCTGGTTCGAGCGGGTCTCGACCGGGATCTACCGACTGACCCCCAAAGGTCAGGAGGGTTTGGTGACCTATGCCGGGCGCGGGGCGGAGGCGATGGCTTGATCTTGCGGTTGCGACTGCATGGATGAATAGGCGACCACCTGATTGCGCCCCAGCTTTTTGGCCTGATAGAGCGCCAGGTCCGCATGTTTGACCAGCGCGTCCAAATCAATGCCGCCCTGTGGGGCTACTGCGATGCCAGCGGAGACCGTGACGGGTGGCAGGTCGGTGCCGGAATATTTGATAACGATATCGGCGACGTGAAGACGGAACTGCTCTGACATCTGCGCCGTTTCATCCTCCGTCAGACCGCTGCACAGCACGATGAATTCTTCGCCGCCCAAGCGGCAGGGGGCGCAATGGTCGGTAAAAAACTCGATCATCCGTGCACCCAGCGCGCGTAACACCAGATCGCCTGCATCATGGCCATGTAGGTCGTTGAATTTCTTGAAATTATCGACATCGATTGAGATCAGGGAGCAGCTTTCCTTGGCGGTTCTGGCACGGGTCAGTTGCTGCTGGGCGGCTTCCAGAAACCACCTGCGGTTCCACAGGTTGGTCAACGGGTCGCGCACGGATTGGTCCAGCAGTTCCTGACGCAGTTGGACATTGGCGATGGCAAGGCTGATTTGCTCCGCGCACAGAAGGGCCAGCTCCCAGCGCTGATCCATGAAGGTGCGAAAGGGCGCGCGGTTGTTGCGGTCCGGCGCGACTGCACCGAAATCAAGATGCAGCAACCCGTTGGTTTGCCCATGCGCGGTGATCGGGATGCAGAAATAGGGATCATCGGTTTCAGCGGCATGGGCGTGGCCGCAGGGAAATTCGATGGGCCTCATGCCAAAAGAATAGGCTCGCCCGCGACGCAGCGCCCAGCAATCATCGGGCTGGATATGGCTTGGCCCGTCCTTGCCGCCGCCCCAGTTGATATTGAGGTCCAGCGTGTCGCGGGAATTGGAGTAGATATAAAGCTGTCCCTCAGCCTCAGGAATGAGGGTTTCAAGGGAGCGGGCGATGACCTGCAAAAGCTCCTCCAGCGATTTGGCGGAATAGAGCCATTCGCTGACCTGCCCCAGAAGCCTGCGTTCCTGCTGGCGCAATTGCTCATTCTCCGAAGCTTCCCTGGTGGAGGCCTCAAGCGCGCGTCGCCCTGTCAGGTCGCGCGACGATGACATGAAATGGATATGGCGGCCTTGGGCGTCAAAGATCGGGTTGATCCGAAATTCCATCCAGATGCTGGAGCCATCCTTGCGGTAATATTCCACCTCTGTATCAATCGCGCGGCGATTGGCGAGCGCCTCTTCAATCTCTGCTATTGTTTCGGGGTCGGTGGCAGGCCCGCGCAACACCTCGCCGGGTGTGCGGCCCTCAATCTCCTCGAAGCTGAAGCCGGTAAGTCGCTCGAATTCCTGATTGACCCAGATCATGCGCACATTTTCATCCGTGATCAGCAATGCGTCACGGCTATATTGGGCGGCCAGCCCCGCCAGTTTGGTAAAATCTGTCTTCGGTGTCGGTTTCGTCATTGGGCCACCCGCGATGAACTGCCTCTGTTCTCGGCGCAAAGGCTTAACGAAGGGTTCAATCGCCCGCTTTCCGGCTGCCGAATGCGAAAAATTTGAAACAACCGCACCCGGTATGTGCAAGGCATCTTGCCGCGATAGCGCATTGCCACTAGCACTGCATGTTGCACCATCTGAAGGGGAGGTCAGGATGCAAAAGACGGTCGTAAACAGCTGGAACGAGTGGGACCCGCTGAAACATGTCATCGTGGGCCGGGCGGATGACTGCCATATCCCGCCGGAAGAGCCCGCGCTGGACGCAAAAGTACCTGAAGACAGCGACATGCGGGGCCAATGGGGCCGCCGCCCGCAGGAAACCATCGACCGGGCCAATGAACTGTTGGACAACTTCGCGTCCATGCTGGAGGCGCGCGGGGTGCGGGTGGACCGACCCGACAGCATTGACCACTCAAAGCCTGTGACAACGCCCGATTTCCACACTGACAGCCAGTTTGGCTGTATGCCGCCGCGCGACGTGCTGCTGACGGTGGGCTCGGAAATGCTGGAGGCAACGATGTCCTATCGTTGCCGCTGGTTTGAATATCTGAACTACCGCCCGCTGATGGAGCGGTATTTCGATGAGGACCCGAATTTCCGTCATGAAACCGCACCCAAGCCGCGGCTGACGGATGAGGATTACCATCCTGACTACCTGTCCGACAAAATCGGCGT
>CALFWN010000059.1 GCA_937928335.1 uncultured Litoreibacter sp.
AGATGGTCATGCCCGCAGGCGCGCGCCATGACCTGCATCAGCTCAACCGAAGCGCTAAAGAAATTCGCCAGTTGCTTGGCCGAATTGTCGGCTATCAGGCGATTCACAAGATGCGGTTTTTGGGTGGCAATCCCGACCGGGCAATTATTGGTGTGGCAGGCCCGCATCGCCAGGCATCCAATGGCCTGCATGGCAGAGTTGGACACCGCGATTGCATCCGCCCCGAGCGCCATCGCCTTGATGAAATCCGCAGGTTTACGAAGCCCGCCCGTAATCACCAGCGATATGTCCCTGCGACCCAGCTTGTCGAGATGTCGCCGCGCGCGCGCCAGGGCAGGGATTGTCGGAACGGAGATATTGTCTCGGAAAATAATGGGGGCGGCCCCTGTTCCGCCGCCGCGGCCATCCAGAATGATATAATCGACCCCGACCGCAAGCGCCGCATCGATGTCGTTTTCAATATGCTGCGCGGAAAGTTTGTAGCCAATCGGTATCCCGCCTGTCCGATCACGCACTTCATCGGCAAATGCCTTGATCTCTTCGGTTGTGGTCCATTCCGGGAAGCGCGCCGGTGATATCGCGTCGCTGCCTTCAGCCAACCCGCGAACCTTGGCAATTTTCCCCTGCACCTTGTTGCCGGGAAGATGCCCGCCAGTGCCGGTCTTTGCCCCTTGCCCACCTTTGAAGTGGAAAGCCTGCACGCGGTCCAGCTTGTCCCATTCAAATCCGAACCGTGCCGAGGCCAGCTCGTAGAAATATCGGGAGTTTTCGGCTTGTTCCTCGGGCAACATGCCCCCCTCGCCCGAGCAGATACCGGTGCCGGCCAGCTCTGCACCGCGGGCCAAGGCGACCTTGGCGGACTCAGACAAAGCACCAAAGCTCATGTCAGACACAAACAAAGGGATATCAAGCGTCAGCGGCTTTTGCGCATTTGGCCCAATGACAACCTCGGTCCCAACAGGGTCATCATCGAGCAAAGGAGGCTTGGCCAGCTGCGCCGTGAGCAGTTGAATATCGTCCCAGTCAGGCAATTCATGGCGCGGGACACCCATTGCATCCACAATGCCGTGATGACCCGTCTTGCTCAGGCCGTTCTTGGCATAGTCCTGGATCAATCCGGTATAAGGCTCTTCGTCAATGCCATGACTTGGGTCCGCATATAGACCAAGATAGGCATCGCGGTTGTAGGGCTGCGGATTGGCATAGCCCCACGCGTTGATCTCGTCGGCATCGACGCAAATATCATCCCCGTCGACCCAGCATTTGAATTTGGGAAGCTTCTCGTCATTGGCATAGGCGGACACGCCGCTGTCCAGCCGATAATCCCAATTGTGAACGCCGCAGATCAGATCATTGCCGCGCACATGGCCGTCCGACATCAACGCACCGCGATGCAGGCAGCGGCCATAAAAGACCGAGATCTCTTCGTCAAAACGGACAACCACCAGATCCACTTCGCCAACAATTGCATATTCTGGAGTGCGATCAGCCAATGCGCTGCTCTTGAAAATGGCGGTCTTGTTCATTGAAATCCTCTTTCCGATATCTTGACGCCGGGCGTGATTGCGGCAGCCTGCCCATGACAAATACTCTGCATCCCTAGCATCTTGCCGCAAGGACAACTGTAATGCCATCGGGTGTTTCGCCGCTCTGCTCTTCAAGCTGCGCGCTCAATGACCTGATCCGACCAAGCCACATCTGGCCCGCATCTTTCGCAAAGTTCATTCTGAAACTTACAAGCAATCGATGAAGCGGCTAACCTGTTCTGGGAGGATGTGAATGCGTACACAAGTCGCCATCATCGGTGGCGGGCCATCCGGCTTGCTGCTTGGCCAACTGCTGCATCAACGTGGCATTGCCACAGTGACACTGGAGCGCAAGACCAAGGCCTATGTTCTTGGCCGCATCCGTGCTGGCGTGTTGGAGGCCGGTCTGGTTGATCAGCTGCGCGCCGCTGGCGTTGGCGACCGGCTTGATGCCGAAGGGTTTGTCCATGATGGGACGGTTATCTCTTACGGAGACACACAAATTCGCGTGGACTTTGCCAAACACACAAACGCATCCGTCACCGTATATGGCCAAACGGAGGTCACCCGCGATCTATATGCCGCACGCGAGGCGATGCAGGCGGAAATGGTGTTCAATGTCCAGAACGTGCAGATAAACGGGGCCGACAGCGAAGCGCCCAGCGTCTCCTATATGGTGGATGGACAAGAGCACCGGATCGCGTGCGACTATGTCGTTGGCTGCGACGGGTTTCACGGCATCAGTCGCAAAACCATCCCGGACGCCATACGCCGTGAATACGAGAAGATCTATCCGTTCGGCTGGCTTGGCATCCTGTCCGAAACACCGCCCGTTCATGAGGAACTGATCTATGCCAGTTCAGAGGCTGGATTTGCTCTATGCTCGATGCGCAACGAAAACCTGAGCCGCTACTATATCCAGTGTGCGCTTGACGACAGCCCGGACCGCTGGACCGATGACGCCTTCTGGGCCGCCCTGCGAGAGCGCATCCCACAAGAATATGCGGCGCGTTTGGTCACCGGGCCGTCCATCGAAAAATCCGTCGTGCCATTGCGATCCTTTGTCAGCGAACCCATGC
Organism: uncultured Litoreibacter sp.; assembly: GCA_937928335.1. Lineage (GTDB taxonomy): Bacteria > Pseudomonadota > Alphaproteobacteria > Rhodobacterales > Rhodobacteraceae > Litoreibacter. Next base: position 2,606 of record CALFWN010000059.1, read on the forward strand.
GATGGGGACGGCTGTTTCTATGTGGTGACGCCGCGCATATCGTGCCGCCGACCGGCGCCAAGGGCCTCAATACCGCAGCCAGCGACGTACACTACCTGAGTCAGGGTCTGATCCAGCTCTATGACACAGGAGAGACCCAAGGGATCGACACCTATTCCCAAAAGGCCCTGGCAAGGGTTTGGAAGGCAGAGCGTTTCAGCTGGTGGATGACCTCATTGCTGCACCATTTTCCCGGACAGACCGATTTTGACTTGCGGATGCAACAGGCGGAAGTTGATTTCCTGCAATCCAACACCCATGCGCAAGCAGTGCTGGCACAAAACTATGTCGGGCTGCCATACTAGCGGGACCCAGAGAAGGAACGCTGTCATGAGTGAGCGCTACATCGAAGGCATGAAGACCCGCCGCACCGTTCTAGGGGACGCCCATGTGGACCGCGCTGAGGCCGCCAAGACAGCACTGGATGATCCTTTCCAAACCCTGATCACCGAGGCCGCCTGGGGCACGGTCTGGTCCAGCGATGCAATCAGTTTGCGGGAAAGATCAATGTTGACACTGGCCTTGCTGGCAGCGACCGGGAATTTTGATGAAATCCCCATGCATATCCGCGCCACCGCCCGCACCGGGGCAAGCGAGCAAGATGTCATCGAAGCGTTTCAACATGTCGCAATTTACGCAGGTGTTCCGAAAGCAAACCACGCGTTGAAGCTGGCCAAACAGACCTTCGCCGAGATGAAGGAGGGGTAATGAAACAGAAACCCAACCAGAACGGTTTTCTCGCACGTGACCGCAACTGGCACCCAGATGCGCTGACGCCTGCCTATAAGACGTCCCTCACGCGGTCTCCGCAAAAAGCACTTCTGTCATTTCCCGGCAGCATGGGGGAGCAAACCGGTCCTGTCTTCGGGCATGACATTCTGGGTCCGCTGGACAATGATCTGATTCTGAATTTCGCCCGGGACGGCGAAATGGCCCTTGGCCCGCGCATCATCGTGAGGGGCCGTGTCATGGATCAACATGGTCGCCCGGTTCCCAATTGTCTGATTGAAATTTGGCAGGCAAATGCGGGCGGGCGGTATCGTCACAGGAAGGAAGGGTATCAGGCGCATCTTGATCCAAATTTTGGCGGCTGCGGGCGGATGATCACCGATAAGGACGGCGCCTACGAGTTTCGAACCGTTGCGCCCGGCCCCTACCCCTGGCCAAACGGCATGGTCGACTGGCGCCCTGCGCATATCCACTTTTCCTTGATGGGGCACGCGTTCTCCCAGAGGCTTGTCACCCAGATGTATTTCGAAGGCGACCCGATGATCTGGCAATGCCCAATCGTTGCCAGCATCGACAGC
>CALFWN010000060.1 GCA_937928335.1 uncultured Litoreibacter sp.
GGTCGAGCAGGCGCTGGGGCTGCCCGCAAACACCGTCAAGATCGGCATCATGGACGAGGAACGCCGCACCACGGTCAACCTCAAGGAATGTATCCGCGCCGCCAAATCGCGCGTGGCCTTCATCAACACGGGCTTTCTGGACCGCACCGGCGACGAGATCCACACCTCGATGGAGGCAGGCCCGTTCTCGCGCAAGGATTTCATCAAGCGCAAACCGTGGATTTCGGGCTACGAGAACCAGAATGTGGATATCGGGCTGGAATGTGGCCTGTCGGGCCGCGCCCAGATCGGCAAGGGCATGTGGGCCATGCCGGATATGATGGCCGCCATGCTGGAGCAAAAGATCGAGCATCCCAAATCGGGCGCAAACTGCGCCTGGGTGCCGTCGCCCACCGCCGCGACGCTGCACGCGTTGCATTACCATCAGGTCGATGTGTTCGCGCAGCAGGCCAAGCTGCTGAAAGGCGGCCGGCGCGGCTATGTCGAGACAATCCTGGATATCCCTCTGGCCAGCTACCAGATGTGGAGCGAGGAGCAGATCATGCGCGAGGTCGAAAACAACGCGCAAGGCATCCTGGGATATGTGGTGCGCTGGGTGGGGCAGGGTGTCGGCTGCTCGAAAGTGCCCGATATCAATGATGTGGGCCTGATGGAGGACCGCGCAACCTGCCGCATTTCCAGCCAGGCGCTGGCCAACTGGCTGCATCATGACGTGGTTAACGCCCAGCAGGTGATGGGCGCGATGCACAAGATGGCCGCCGTCGTGGACGCGCAGAACGCAGGCGACCCGCTCTACGAGCCGATGGCGCCAGAGTTCAACGGCATCCCGTTTCAGGCGGCTTGCGATCTGGTCTTCAAGGGCCGGGTGCAACCCTCGGGCTACACCGAACCCGTGCTGCACGCGCGGCGGCTGGAGCTGAAAGCACGCTAGTTTTGCCGCGCTTACACGCCAGCGACGGACTGGATAGTTATGAACGCAGAAAAAGGACCTTATATGGCCGAGATTTCACTGAACAAGGCGCGGACGATCCTGCGCAAAGCCATTGCCAAAGGGCGCGAGCTGGAGCTGAACCCCCTCTCCGTGGTGGTGCTGGATGCGGGCGGCAACGTCAAAGCGTTTGAACGCGAAGACGGTGCGGCGCCGGGCCGGTTCGCAATTGCGCATGGCAAAGCCTACGGCGCAGTAATGCTGGGCATGGCGGGCACCGCGCAAATGGCCCGCGCCGAGCAGCAGGCCTATTTCATGAATGCGGTCAACGGGCTGTTTGGCGGGCAGGTCGTGCCTGTGCCCGGCGGCGTGCTGGTGCGCGACAAGCGGGGCGCGGTGATCGGCGCGGTTGGCGTGACCGGCGACAGCTCGGACAATGATGCGATTGCCGCATTGGCCGGGATTGAGGCAAGCGGCCTGACCGGGGAGGTTTAGGTCTTTCTCAAGCTGCACAGGGTATGTGCGCTGCAAATCCTCGACACTGCGCGGATCTTTTGACTATGTTGGCGCAAATGACGGAAAGTGTGACATGTCCCGGCCTGTAGTTGGCATTATCGGTAACTCGTACCTGATCAATGACGAATACCCCGCCTATGCCTGCGGCAAGATGAATTGCGACGCCGTGGCACAAGCCACCGGCGCTTTGCCGGTGATCATCCCGACCAACCCTGAATATGCCTCTACCGCCGATCTGATGGAAATTTGCGACGGCTTCCTGTTCACCGGCGGGCGGCCCAACGTGCACCCGGAGGAATATGGCGAGCCCGCGACCGAGGCGCATGGCGATTTCGACCGCGAACGTGACGGCGTGGCCTTGCCGCTGATCCGCGCCTGCGTGGCGGCCGGGCAGCCGTTTTTCGGCGTGTGCCGCGGCTTTCAGGAGGTCAATGTGGCGATGGGCGGCACGCTCTATCCCGAAATTCGCGACCTGCCGGGGCGCATGAACCACCGGATGCCGCCGGACGGGACACTGGAAGAAAAGTTCGAGCTGCGCCACAGTGTAACCTTCACCGAAGACGGCCCGTTCCACCGCATTCTGGGCGACGCGCAGGTCATGACCAACACCCTGCATGGCCAGGGCATCAAGGAGCCGGGGGAGCGGGTGATCATTGACGGCTATGCGCCTGATGGCACGCCAGAGGCGATCTATATCAAGGATGCGCCGGGGTTTTGCCTCTCGGTGCAATGGCATCCCGAATATTGTGCGGCCCGTGACCCTGTCTCGAAACCGCTCTTCCGCGCATTCGGGGAGGCCGTGGCGGCTTGGAAGGCAGGCGGGCGACCCACCGTGCTCAGAAGCGCCTGAAGGCTTCTTTTTGCCAAAAATACTCTGGGTGAGGCGCGGCAGCGCCGAGGGCGAAGCCCTGATCCAACCCGAGCGTCAGCGAGGGGCATAGCGTGCGGCGCAGCCGCTCATTGCGGATCGGCCCGCCTGTGTCTTGGCCGCACCCCGGCGTCAACCGTCAAAGCCGTAAAGCGCGACCGGGGCGTCGACGAGGATCGTTTGACGATCCGCGTCACGCCTGACGACGCGGTGAAACGCATCAAGCGCATGGCCTGCATCAGGCATCTGCGCATCGGCCAGCATGATATAGGGAAAGTCCGAGCCCCACAGGCAGCGATGGGGATTTGCCGCGACCAGCGCGGCCACAAGGGCGTCGGTCTCTGCCCAGGGGGCCGTTGCGCTGCGGTAGAGGCCTGAGAGTTTTGCATAGGCTTTCCCATCTGCCAGCAACGCGCACATGGCGGCGAACCCGGGCTCGGCGGGGCCTGCTGCGACATTCGGCCATCCGATGTGATCAAACACCACTGAGCAGGGCAGGCCGCGAATATCGCCTGCAATCTCGGCCATGTGCCTGTCGGCATTGACCAGCATCTGCAGGTGCATTCCGCGTGCTGCCAGACCCGGCGCAAGCGCCTTGGCACCTTGCCAGCTTAACACCCCGCCATGCACGTAATTCAGCCGGATACCCTTGATATTGGCCTCGGCGAGCGCGTCCAGCTCTGCCTCGGTCGCGCCATCCCTGAGCAGGCCTACGCCGCGCGCATCAGAGCCCAAACGGCGAATGGCCTCGACCGTGACGGAATTGTCGGCGCCGTACAGGATCGAATGGACAACGACGCATCTTTGAATGCCAAGCGTGTCGCATTGGGTTTTATAGGCGCTCAGGAACCCGTCCATATCCAGAGCTGCGGGGTTCTCGATGCGGGTCGGGGATAAGGCAAACTCATCCGGGACCGCGAGCATGTGGATATGCGTGTCCACCGCGCCGGGGGGCGCTTTTTGCTCCGGCGCGGAAGCCGTCCGAGGGGGTGTGCTGGTTGGGATCATGGAAGCCTCCGGCGGGGATATTTGGGAACATGGAAAGCCAGTCAGCGATATTGTCAATCAGCCATATTGCCAGTCAACCGTATTGATCGAGCATTTCCTTCAGATCGTCCAGCGTGTTTGCCTCGGCTAGGGGCTTGTCCTGACGCCAGCGCGACATACGCGGAAACCGCAGGGCGACGCCGGATTTATGCCGGGATGATTTCTGGATGCCCTCAAAGGCTATTTCGAATACATGCTCGGGCGTCACCTGCCGGACGGGGCCAAATTTTTGCACCGTGTTGCGTTTGACCCAAGCGGTGATCTTGCGAAATTCGGCGTCGGTCAGCCCGGAATAGGCCTTGGTGAAGGGCACCAGATCGGGGCCGCTCCACACGGCGAAGGTGAAATCCGTAAACAGATTGGCGCGTCTGCCCGAGCCTGCCTGAGCGTAGATCATCACCGCATCGATCATCAACGGGTCGACCTTCCATTTCCACCAATCGCCTTTCTTGCGGCCCGATAGATAGGGGCTGGCGGCGCGTTTCAGCATGAAGCCCTCGGCCAGCCTTTCGCGCGCGCTTTCCCGCAGGTTTGCAAGCACCGCCCAATCAGAGAAAGGCTGGTTGGCGGAAAGCCGGATCGGGGCCTCGGGTGGCAGGGCCTGGATCAGCTGCGCAAGATGCGCGCGCCGGGTGTCATAGGGCTGATCGCGGATGTCTTGCCCGCGATGTTCCAGCAGGTCATAGGC
>CALFWN010000061.1 GCA_937928335.1 uncultured Litoreibacter sp.
TATCAGCCAAGACCAGCGCTCTGGGCCGGTCAAGGCAGGGTTTCAATGTCGGTTTTTGAAATAGTCTAGGATTGCAGGCGCGACATTTCTTCTTTCAGTCGCAGCTTTTGTTTCTTCAATTCGACGATGGACAGGTCGTCAATGCTCGGGCTTTGTTGCGCCGCCTCTACCCTTTGCGATAATGCCTCGTGTTTCCGTTTCAGCTCCGTCAAATGCGAACTGATCGTCATGGGCGTTCTCCTTTTTTGGGGTTGATGTCCCACAAGTGCACCACATCTTTGTCGATCTGTCATCTTTTTCCGACGCGGCGCCGCAGCGGAGTCACTAAAATTTGAGCATTTCGCCGTTTCGTAAAATTGCTTTTGCCTCTGCACTATAGTCGTCGCGATCCGTGTCGTGTTCGGTTCCGTCATGTAAAACCAATGGGTTATGCAGATGTGCTGCGCTGCGCGAACCTTTGCGGGCGCGCAGCAGGAACCGGGTTGCGGCGCGGCCTGCGCGTGGTGCCAAGGGTTTGATTTCTACCCCACCGGCACGATTATGAAGCGCAGAGATAACCTCCGGCAGCCGCTCGGATCGGTGGATCAGGGTTAACCAGCCCTTCGGCCTGAGCCGTCTGAGCGCCGCATCAAGCCAGTTGGCGAGCCCTACCTCCTCCTGACGCGCCTGCGCCCTCCCTGCGTCCGGTGCGGGCTTGCCGGGGCCAAAAAATGGAGGGTTGGTGATCACATGGTCGAAACTCATATCGCGCAGCGGGGCGGGCATGGCGGTCAGATCACCCGTGATGACACGCATGTTCACATTGTTTTCATCGGCGTTGCGGCGGGCCAGTTCGGCGTAGTCAGATTGCAGCTCCAGCCCCCAGCATTCGACCGCAACCCTGGTGCCCAAACACAGGCCCGCCGTGCCCACGCCACATCCAAGATCAAGCACGCATTCGCCCGGTCTGGCGGGGCAGGCGGCGGCAAGAAGCACCGGATCAGTGGCGGCACGAAATCCCGTAAGCGGCTGCCATATATCGAGTTTTCCGCCCAAGAACCTGTCGCGGGACAGCTGATCCGGCGCGAAGCCCATAGTGCTATCCGTTCAGCTCGATATCATTGTCGCGCAGCACGGCGCGGGCCAGAAACAAGTCCTTGTCGATCACCATCAACCGGCGCGGCATAATGCCGATGGAACCTTCAAGCACGCTCATATGGACGTCCATTTCAAACACGCCTATATCCTCACCCTCAAGGAGGGCTTTGGCAAAGGCGATGGTGGTCGGGTCGTTGCTGCGCAGAAGCTCTTTCATGGAAGCGAGATAACGGCAGCTGAGACGCATTGTCGAGAGGTGAGACGAGAGTGACAGCCCCCAAAAATACCAGCGCGAAGCCGCATGACCGACTGTCGGCTGCCCTTGAGGGGGATTTGGCGGCTGTGAACGCTTTGATCCGGGAGCGGATGGCCTCGGAACACGCGCCGCGGATACCGGAAGTGACGGCACATCTGGTCGATGCGGGCGGCAAACGGGTGCGTCCGATGCTGACTTTGGCCACGGCGGGCATCTGCGGATATGAAGGGCCCTATCACGTCTATCTTGCTGCTACTGTTGAATTTATTCACACTGCGACGCTGCTGCATGACGACGTTGTGGACGAGAGCGAGAAGCGGCGCGGGCGGGTTTCGGCGAATTTGCTCTGGGACAACCAATCGAGCGTTTTGGTGGGGGATTATTTGTTTGCCAGGGCGTTTCAATTGATGACGGAGCCGGGGCGGATGGATGTGCTTCGGGTCTTGTCCAATGCGGCGGCGACGATTGCGGAGGGCGAGGTTTTGCAGCTGAGTGCGGCGCAGGATCTGGCGACCACGGAGGACACCTATCTGAAGGTGGTGCGCGGCAAGACGGCGGCGCTTTTCTCGGCGGCGACAGAGGTGGGCGGCATGATTGCGGATGCGCCGGAGGCTGTGGTGAGGGCGCTCTTTACCTATGGCGACGCGCTGGGTGTCAGTTTCCAGATTGCCGATGATGTCCTTGATTTTGGAGGCTTTTCTGACGCCACGGGCAAGAATGTCGGCGATGATTTTCGTGAAAGAAAGCTGACCTTGCCGCTGATCAAGGCGATTGCGCAGGCGGATGAGAAAGAGGCTGCTTTCTGGCAGCGGACCATTGCGAAGGGTCGTCAGGAAGACGGTGATCTTGAGCAATGTCTGGAGATTTTGGCGCGTCACGGGGCGTTGGAGGCGTCGCGGCAGGATGCGTTTGGCTGGGCGGCGAAGGCGCGCAAAGCGTTGGAACATGTGCCGGATCATCCGATGACGGAGATGCTGGCGGATCTGTCAGATTACGTGGTTGAGCGGATCAATTGAGCCGTTTTGTACAAAATGGGGCATAATTTTTAGCCCCAAAACCCATTTTGTACATTTTTCAGAGGCTGTTTTGTTAACCACCCAGTAAGCAATTGCGCACCCACCAGCCGGGATGCTCCGCGCTGATTTTTGCGACCGCGATTTGCGCGGCTTTCGCATCCGGGAACAGCCCGAAACAGGTGGCACCTGAGCCGGACATTCGGGCGAGCTGGCAGCTTTCCTGCGCCTCCAATTGTCCGATCACATCGCCGATTTCCGGGAAGAGGGAAACCGCCGCCGATTGCATGTCGTTGCGCTGGGTTGTCAGCCATTGGATCAGGCTTGCGGCGTCGGGAAAATCCGGCAGGTCGGGCATGGGCGGGTTGGTCTTGGTGGTGATGGCTTTGAAGACCTCTGGCGTGGGGACAGCGACGCGGGGATTGACCAAGACGGCATGAAGCTGGGGCAGGTCCCGGATGAAGGTCAGATCGGCCCCGATGCCGCGCATCCGGGCGGGGTGGGAGAAGAGGCAGACGGGGAGGTCTGCGCCGAGGGTTTTGACTTTGGCGGCGAGGCGGTTGGCTTCGGCGTCAGATAGATTGGCGAGGTCGAGACCTTTGGGAAAGAGCGCCTCTGCATCAGCGTCCCGGTGACGGATCAATCCGCGTATCGCGGCGGCTGCGTCGGCGGAGCCGCCGCCGATGCCTGCGGCGCTGGGCAGGTTCTTGGTGAGCAGAAACGCGGCCCCGGCGGCTTGAGGGTTGAAGAAAGTTGCGGCCTTCAGGATGGAGTTCGACATGTCGGCAGGCACGCCTTCGGCCTCAGGGCCCTGGATGGTCAGCGACAGGGTGTTGGCTTCGAAAATCCCGATCTCGTCGCCGATATCGGCGAAAACCACCAGACTGTCGAGCAGGTGGTAGCCATCCTCCCGCTGGCCGGTGATATGCAGCGTGAGGTTAACCTTTGCAGGGGCAAATTCAGAAATCATTTACTGATTTGAAGCGGTTTCTTCTTCCAAAACGACGTCGAGGCCGACCTCAAGTTTACGCTGGATGCGTTTGGCTTCCTCTTCTTCGGGGTCGAAGGACAGCGCGCGTTTCCATTGGAATTCGGCCTCCCGCTTGCGGTCGACCTTCCAGTAGACATCGCCCAGATGATCGTTGACGATGGGGTCTACCGGCAGAAGC
>CALFWN010000062.1 GCA_937928335.1 uncultured Litoreibacter sp.
CCGGTTATCGTAAAGAAACTGCACGGTCTCGGCGTGACAACATTCGCCCAAATCGCAGCATGGTCAAAAGACGACATCGCTGCTATGGACGAGAAACTGAATTTCAAAGGCCGCATTGAGCGTGACGACTGGCTCAAGCAAGCCAAGAAACTCGCTAAAGGCTAAGGAGAACACGAGATGGCACATAAAAAAGCAGGTGGTTCGTCCCGTAACGGTCGCGATTCCGCAGGTCGCCGCCTTGGCGTCAAGAAATATGGCGGCGAAGCCGTGATCCCGGGCAACATTATCGTGCGTCAGCGCGGCACGGTCAAATGGCCGGGCGAAGGTGTGGGCATGGGCAAGGATCATACAATCTTTGCAACCGTTCCGGGCGCCGTGAAGTTCCACAAAGGCCTGAAAGGCCGCACATTTGTATCGGTTCTCCCAGTGGCGGAGGCCGCTGAGTAAACCGAGCTTCCAAACAAGTTTTTAGGGGATCGGTGCAAACCGGTCCCCTTTTTCGTTTTAACGGGAGAAGGCCATGACACAGAGCAGCCTTCCGACACTCATAGGTCAACGGGTGCGTCTGCGCGCCCCTGTTGCGCAGGATTGGGCCGGGCGCTTTGCGCTTGGCAACACGCCCGAGATCCACCGGGCCTTTGGCGGCGCACCGGGTCAGTTTCGCGCGCTCAGCGAAGATACTGCCCGGTCCTGGGTCGAAAGCCAGATGAACGAGCGCTATGGATGGATCATCGAGCATCAGGACCGCCTGATCGGCAGCGTCCGGCTGCATTCGCTCAACACGCTTGATCGCCGTGCCATGTTGGCCATCGGCATTCTCGACCCGGACAGCCTTGGCAAGGGGTACGGCGTCGACGCCATGCGTCTTGTGGCGGGCCATGCATTTGGCCCTTTGGGCCTGCACCGGCTGTCGCTGCGGGTTCTCGATTTCAACACCCGTGCCATTGCTGCCTATAAGAAAGTCGGCTTCGTGGAAGAGGGCAGGGAGCGGCAGACCGCCTTCATTGATGACGTCTGGTATGATGATCTGATCATGGGGCTGCTCAGCACCGAGTTCGAGCAGGAAGACGAGGCGTGAGCGTCGCCATTGCCAGTTTCGCGATTTTCGCTGCCAGCCAGGTCGGGACTCCGGGTCCGGCCAATATGGCATTGCTGGCCACCGGCGCGCGCTACGGGTTACGTCGAGCCTTGCCCTTTGTGGCAGGTGTGGCGCTGGGCAAGCAATTGGTGATCTGGCCCGTGGGCTTTGGCCTGATGCAGCTGGCGGATAGCGCCCCTTGGGTCTTTGAGGCGCTCAAATATGCCTCCGCCGCCTATATCATCTGGCTGGCGTGGCGGGTGGCCAATATGCGGCTGAACACGGATATCGAGGCGCAGATGCCGGGTTTTGTCTCCGGGCTCATCGTCCATCCGCTCAATCCCAAGGCCTGGGCCATGATCACCACGGGCTTTACGGCCTTCACCCAACCCGGCACACCGAGTTTTGAAGCCACGCTGAGCATCGCGGCTGTATTCTTGGCTGTGCAAGCCGTGTTGCACCCGATTTGGACCTATGGCGGTGAGCAGATTGCCCGCACCGTCGCAGGCACCCCGCGTGAGCGGTATTTGATGTGGACGCTGGCGGCCCTGACCGTCGCCACCGTCTTGTTTGTTTTGTTCGCAGGAGCGGTTGCATGACCCAAATTCACGAGCCTACCCAACGGGTTATTCAAGCCGCAGGCGTCACGCTGCGCCCGGTCTCACCTGCCGATGCGGGCCAGATCCAGCTCCATGCGAGCGACAAGCGGGTGGCGCAGAACACCAGCACCATCCCCCATCCTTTGCCCGACGGGGCGACGGAGGCCTTTATCAACCGCTGCCTGGCACCGGACCGTCAGGAAGATGTCTGGGTCATTGACCCTTCCGGCAGCGGCTCTGAGGTTGTGGGCGCCGTAGGCCTGAACCGGATCGACCGCAACCAGTCGGAAATCGGCTATTGGATCACGCCCGCGCTGTGGAACACCGGGCTTGCCTCTTCGGCGGTCGAGGCGCTGGTGAGGGCCAATCCGCAAGGCTGCCGTACCATCTTTGGCTCTGTGTTTCAGGACAACCCGGCCTCCGCACGGGTGCTGACCAATTGCGGTTTTGACTATATCGGCGAGGCAGAGAGCTTTTCTGTTGCACGCGGGGTGACGGTGCCCACATGGACCTATATCAAGAAGCTCGATTGAGCTTTTCACCCGCCCACGAGCGATCCAAGGACAGAGCATGAAATTTCTCGACCTCGCCAAAGTCTATATCCGCTCCGGCTCGGGCGGCGGCGGCGCAGTGTCGTTCCGCCGTGAGAAATATATCGAATATGGCGGCCCCGATGGCGGGGATGGCGGCGGCGGCGGCAATGTGATTGTCGAGGCCGTGGACGGGCTGAACACCCTGATCGATTTCCGCTACCAGCAGCATTTCTTCGCCAAGAACGGCCAGCCCGGTCGTGGCCAGCAGCGCACGGGCAAAACCGGTGATGATATCATCCTGAAAGTGCCCGTCGGGACCGAAGTGCTGGACGAGGATCAGGAAACGGTGCTCGGCGACATGACTGAGGTTGGGCAGCGCTTCGTGCTGGCTCAGGGTGGCAATGGCGGCTGGGGCAATCTGCATTTCAAAAGCGCCACCAATCAGGCACCCCGACGCGCCAATCCGGGCCAGCCCGGTGTCGAGCGCACCATTTGGCTGCGCCTCAAACTCATTGCCGATGCAGGTCTGCTGGGGCTGCCCAATGCGGGCAAATCGACCTTCCTTGCCGCAACCTCGAATGCGCGGCCCAAGATCGCAGACTATCCCTTTACAACGCTGCACCCCAATCTCGGTGTCGTCGGTGTGGACGGGGTGGAATTCGTCATCGCAGATATCCCCGGCCTGATCGAAGGTGCCTCCGAAGGCAAAGGTATCGGCGACAGGTTTCTGGGCCATGTGGAGCGCTGCTCGGTGCTG
>CALFWN010000063.1 GCA_937928335.1 uncultured Litoreibacter sp.
ACCCCGCGCCACAGCTCTGAATTCTGGCGGATCATGGCCTCATCCACGCCGGGCCTGGCATAGTAGATATGCACATGTTCAATCGTATGATCGACGGCTGTGGGCTCCAGTATGATGGCGAAGGCATGGTCGCGTTGCGCACCCAGCAGGACATTGGGGTAGAGCGCGATATATTCCGCCCCCTCATCCCATTGCGTGCTGAGACCTGAAAAATCCGGGAATGGTATCCCGTCTTCACCAAGCATCTGCCGGTAGACCAAAGTGCCTTGCCCGGAGAACTTGCCGGGCAGCTCTATATTATAGTGGTCTTCAAGGCGGGAATAGCTGTTCAGGCCGGGATGAATCCACGGCAGGTGGTAGCTTTCGCAGTAATTTTCGACCGCCAGCTTGTAGTTCGTCCGCACAGGCAGCTGAAACGCCGACGCGGCGCCGCCGTGATGAAGCGGCTGGTCTACCTCGGACCAGCGGGTTATCAGCTCTGCATGGACCTCTTCAAAGGGCAGGGCGCGGCCGGAGATGTTGATAAACACCACATCACGCCAGATATGCGAGCGGATCTCGATCAGGCCAAGCGTGTCGCGATCCATATCCTCATGCACATTCTGCCCCGGACCGCCCACATGCGGCGTGGCGACAAGATTGCCTTTGGTCGAGTAGCACCAGGAGTGATAGGGGCAGCGGATCGCCCCCTCGATCTTGGTGGGCTCCGAGACAAGGATCATGCCCCGGTGGCGGCAGGTGTTCTGAAAAACGCGCACATTGCCGTCGCGGTCCCGGATCAACAACAGCGGCAGGCCCAGAAACTCCAGAGGTTTCGCATCGCCGTTTTCCGGCACATCCGCCGCGACAGCCAACCCGGTCCAACTGGCATGAAGCACCGCGTCGCGTTCCTCGGCAAAGATATGCGGGTCGGTATAATGGGCATTCGGCAAGCCATTGGCCTGCGCGATGGGGCGTTTTACCGATGAAAGATCCGTGTCCATAGGGGTACTCCGTCGCGTGAATATCGTGAGGTGCAGCCCGACCTTGGCACGATTCGGCGATCATTTTGTGGTCACGGCGCGACCTTGTTCGCTTCGCTGCGACTTCAAGGCAGGGCTCACGAGATGCAGAAATTCCGCCGATCGGGCTGATTTTGATGCGACAAAGATTGCCGATTTGCCTGGCTGCGTCTGGCGCGGGGGTTGCTCGGCGGGGCGGCGCGCGTGCGAAGCCGTCAAACCGGCAACGTGCTGCGGAAAATCGCAGCAGCGCATCTGCCCTCTAACACTGCGGCGCGCTCAGGCACATGTTCTGGTCATGAGACGTCAATCGGGCGGCTCATTGTCCCAAGACACCAAAACTAGGAGACCTAAAATGAAAAAGGTTCTTATTGCACTCACCACAACCTTCGCACTGACTGGCGTTGGATTTGCTGCCATGTCCGATGTGGATACTGACGGCGACGGTGTTGCCTCCTTTACCGAGTTGCTGGCGGTGTACCCAACACTGACCGAAGATGGTTTCAGCGCAATCGATGCCAATGCAGATGGTGTGGTCGATGAAGCCGAAATGACGGCTGCAGAGGAAGCGGGGCTGATCCCAGACGCCTAAGCAAGATGCCTGAACCGGGCCTCAGCACATAACAAACCCGGTTCGGCTGCGACGCTCCCTGATGTTTCCGATGGTATTTCGGACGTTCTGCTTTGGACGGGATATCTGTTCCCAGACGGCGCAGGGTGCGATTGAGGGCTCATGGCGTTCCCTTGTTCAGCCGTGAGCCTTCTTGAGCGGGCTGCCTTTCTCCTCCCACCGACAGAGCGTATCTGCCCCCTCAAAACAGATACGCCACTATGGGCAGGGCAGTCCGTGCAAAGGCCAGGGCCTCCCCCCACAAGGGCCCTGGCCAAGCCTTTTTGGTTTAGACCTCGCCGCGCGCAAGCGCAGCCACACCCGTCCGCGCCACCTCGACCAGCCCCAAAGGCCGCATCAGATCCGCGAAAGCGTCGATCTTCTCGGAGGTGCCGGTCATTTCGAAGATGAAACTCTCAAGCGTGCTGTCGACCACATTGGCGCGGAAAATCTCGGCCAATCTGATGGCTTCAATCCTCTTGTCGCCCTTGCCGGCGACTTTGAAGAGCGCCAGTTCACGCTCAACCGAGGGGCCTTCCTCGGTCAGGTCATGCACGTCATGCACGGGGATCATCCGGCCAAGCTGGGCCTTGATCTGCTGAATGACCTCCGGTGTCCCGGTGGTCACCACCGTAATCCGTGACCTGTGCCCTTCGTGGTCGATCTCGGCAACCGTCAGGCTTTCAATATTGTAGCCACGGCCCGAAAACAGCCCGATGACGCGGGCCAGCACGCCTGCCTCATTGGTGACGATACAGGCCAGCGTGTGCCGCTCGATGACGTCGGCATGTGGGTCTTTCAGGTCATAGGCCGATTTGCGGGACGTGCCCTTTTTGATCTTTAGAGGCGACATATCGCTTCCCTTATTTAGGTCAAGAACGCAGGCTAAACCCGCGTGGTTGCGTCAAAAAAACCAACACCATCTACATAGCGCAACCCTTTCGAGGTCGCATGTAGCCAGTCAATGAAAGGCTCTAGCTCACGGGCGACCTGCTCGTCGGGGCGGTCGGTCTCGGCCACGGCCAGAACCAGCAGCTCCGTGGTTTTGCTCAGCTCGGTATTGATCTCGGGGTTGCCGGCAGAGCGGGTGGTCTTGGCCAGCTCGATCTCCTGCTCGAAGATTGATTGCCCGGATTCCCCGTCAAACCCCTTGGCGGTTTGCAGGCTGGTATAGAGCTCGAACTGGACGAGTTCTTCGCCAGAGATCAGAACCTCTCCATAGATCGGTGCCGCGTCCTCACGTTCTTCCACTTCGATAGTGTAGTCGCCCTTAAGCTCGGACAGGGCAACCTCCCAGACATTCGGGTCTGGCAGGCCGTTTTGGCCAAAGAAGTAGATGTTCTGCGCCATCTTAAACCAGCACCGCGCCGGTCGAACCGATGGCATCGGCCACACCTGCATCCCCCAGCAGCATCTCGTTATGAGGTGCGCCTGACGGGATCATCGGGAAGCAGTTTTCGTGCTTTTCAACCAGACAGTCGAACACAACGGGGCCGTCGAATTTCAGCATTTCCATGATCGCGTCATCAACATCAGACGGATCAGAAACGGTGATGCCCTTGGCGCCGAATGCTTTGGCAAGCAGCATGAAGTCGGGCAGGGCCTCGGACCAGCTATGCGAGTAGCGGTTGCCATGCAGCAGGTCCTGCCATTGGCGCACCATGCCCAGCCGCTCGTTGTTCAGGATGAATTGCTTGACCGGCAGGTTATATTGCCGCGCGGTGCCCATCTCCTGCATGTTCATCAGCCAGGAGGCCTCACCTGCGACATTGATCACCAAAGCGTCGGGATGCGCCACCTGCACGCCCAGCGAGGCAGGCAGGCCGTAGCCCATCGTGCCCAGCCCGCCCGACGTCATCCAGCGGTTCGGGGCCTCAAAGCCCAGATATTGCGCAGCCCACATCTGATGCTGGCCGACCTC
>CALFWN010000064.1 GCA_937928335.1 uncultured Litoreibacter sp.
TGACGCTCTACAAGCTCGATCAGGTGATGCAGGGCGATCTGGATGAGATCATCGACGCCCTGACCGCAGATGCGCAGGCGCAGCTTTTGGCGGATGAGGGGCTGTGACAGAGGCCGAGGCGGTCGCCATGCTGAGCGCCGCGGGGGTAGACGGCGCGTCGCAGGACGTCATGCGACTGCGCAACGCGGCCCGCGATGACGCGCAGTTTCTTGACTTCATCTCCCGCCGCGCCGCGCGCGAGCCGGTCTCTCTGATATTGGGACGACGCGCCTTCTGGACCCATGACTTCCACGTCACCTCCGCCGTTCTGGACCCGCGCCCCGACACTGAAACACTGGTGGAGGCGGCGCTGAATGTCCCCTTCACCCGCGTCCTTGACCTCGGCACGGGCTCGGGCTGCATCCTTCTGAGCCTCTTGTCTGAACGCCCCAAAGCAAGTGGGCTGGGCGTTGATTGCTCGGATGCGGCCCTTGAGGTGGCGCAGATCAACCGCGCCGAGATGGCGCTTGATCGCCGCGCCACACTGATCCGCAGCGACTGGTTCTCAGAGGTCAGCGGCCAGTTCGACCTGATTGTCTCCAACCCGCCCTATATCACCGCTGAGGCCTTCGACGCGCTCGCCCCCGAAGTCAGGGACCATGAGCCGAAAATCGCGCTGACGCCCGGCGGGGATGGGCTGGGGGCCTACCGTATCATCACGGTGCAGGCCCTTGATTATCTCGCGCCCGGTGGCCATCTGATGGTCGAGACAGGTTTCGATCAGGCGGTCACCGTAGAGGCGCTTTTCAAAGCCGCAGGCTTTGCGGAAATACGCTCTATCCGTGACATAAACGGCAAAGATCGCGTGATAGCGGCAGTTTTGCGCTGAAATCTGTCGAATCCTCTTGCAATACGGTGCTGCGCACTGTTTTACTTCGACCTGTAGGAGATAGGTGCCTCGGCGCCCCTTACAGTTAAGCCAAAAATAAGGTCTCGGTCCTACGTCATAGTGACGCCGCGTATAGAAGCGGACAGGCCCGAAAGTTAAGACCGCTGCTGACAAGGCTGGAACCCAAACCACATGAGATCTCAGAAATCCCGCTCACGCGGCAAGAACCGTAACAACAACAACCGTCCGTCTGGCAATATCGTCAACCGGGTGTTTGACAGCTCCGGCCCCGAGGGCAAGGTGCGCGGCACGCCGCAGCAGATCATCGAGAAATACCAACAGCTTCACCGCGACGCGCAGCTCTCGGGCGACCGTGTCTCTGCCGAGAACTTCCAGCAACATGCGGAGCATTACGCCCGGATGCTGGCCGAGGCGATGAAAGAGCAAGAGGCCAAGCGCGAGGCGCAGGAAGCCCAGCAGGCCCAGCATCGCGAGCGCCAGCAGCGCGAACGCGAGGAGCGGGCGGAAAAGCAACAACAGCAAGCCGATGGCAAGCCGCAAGGTGAGGCCAAACCCGCAAATGAGGGCAGCATTGACGAGCCCAAAGCCAGCCGGCCCCCCCGCCGGGAGCGCAAGCCTCGCAATGAAGGCAACCGCGAGGGGCTGGAACGGGTGCTTGGTGGCGGCGACCAGCCGGACGTGATTGATCTGGGCGACGAGGGCGGCTCGGACGATAACGGCCTGGTCGAAACCGTGGAACAGGCCCCAAAACCTGCCCGCAAGCCGCGCGCCCGCAAACCGAAACCTGACCCGGTAGAGCAGGCCGCTGACGAGACACCGGCGGCGGAATAGCGTTCTAGCTCTGCGCCATCACCCGGGCGAGGGCGCAGAACGCCTCCAGTGACACCTGCTCCGCCCTTTGGGTGGGCGAAATGCCTGCTGCGGTCAGCCGGTCTTCGATATCTGGGGACAGGGATTTCAACGCAGAGCGCAGCATCTTGCGCCGCTGATTGAACGCCGTGGCCACCACCCGGTTCAACATCTGCGCGTCGGCGTCAAAACGAGGCACCTCCAGCGCCTCGAAATGCACCACCGCCGATCGCACCTTGGGCGCAGGGACAAACGCCTCGGGGGCCAGCTCCATGACAATACGCGGCGTGCTGCGCCATTGCGACAGCACCGCCAGCCGCCCATATGCCTTGCTGCCCGGCTGCGCCGTGATCCGCTCCGCTACTTCGCGCTGAAACATCAGCGTCAGGCTTTGCCAAAAGGGAGGCCATACTGCCGGTGTCAGCCAGCGCACCAGCAGCTCGGTGCCGACATTATAGGGCAGGTTGGCCGCCACCCGGATCGGCGGGGTCAGATGCGCCAGCGGGTCAACCTCCAGCGCGTCGCCGCTGATCACCTCAAGCTGGCCCGGATAGGCCTCGGCAATCTGCGCCAGCGGGGCCAGGCAGCGCGGGTCCTTTTCAATCGCCAGCACCCGCCGCGCGCCTTCAGCAAGCAGCCCACGAGTCAGCCCTCCCGGGCCGGGCCCCACTTCCAGCACATCGCAGCCTGTCAGATGGCCTGCCTGCCGCGCAATCTTCGCGGTCAGGTTCAGATCCAGCAAGAAGTTCTGGCCCAAGGATTTTTTCGCCGACAGGTGATGGTCGCGGATCACCTCGGACAAGGGCGGCAGGCTGTCTATTTGCGCCACGCGAGGGTCTCCATTTGGTTAAAAATACTCAAACGGCACCCCGTCCCAATATGCGGGCCAACGCCATATCGCGCGCCATGCGCAAAGCGGCAATGGTCGATGTCGCATCCGCAATCCCGCGCCCGGCAATGTCAAAGGCGGTGCCATGATCGGGCGAGGTGCGGATGAAATCCAGCCCCAGCGTCACATTCACCCCGCCTGCAAAATCTATTGTCTTGATCGGGATCAGGGCCTGATCATGATACATCGCCACGGCCACGTCATAGCGCGCCCGCGCGGCGGCATGAAACATCGTGTCGGCGGGCCAGGGCCCGCTGACATCCATCCCGGAGGCCGCCAGCTCCGCAACCATGCCATTGATCCAGTCCAGCTCCTCATTGCCCATTGTCCCGCCCTCGCCGGCATGTGG
>CALFWN010000065.1 GCA_937928335.1 uncultured Litoreibacter sp.
CAAACGGGTTGTCGGGGTCAATGGCTTTTTCCTTTTTCGGGGGGCGGGCTTTGTAGCTCTGTGCCTTGCCATCCCGAGGCGCGCCTTTGCCTTTGGGTTTGCCACGCGGCTTGCCTTGCCCTTGAGGTTTGCCGCGACGGCCACCCTCGCGCGCGCCGCCTTTATTACCGCCCCAGCGGAATGTGTAGAACACCTCCATCTCCGGGGCTTCGCTCTCGGCAGCCGTTTCCGGGGTAACTTCCGGCGCATCGGCCTTGGGTTCTTCCGTCTCGGTTTGAGCCTCAGATGTTGCAGCATCTGGTTTAGCCTCAGCCGCAGGCACGGCTTTGACTTTCACCCGCTCGCCGCGCTCACCCTTATAGCCCAGCCCGTCCATCAGGTTCGCAAACTGCTCCAGCGTCATACCCGTGATGGAGAGCATATCCGCCTTGGCCTCGAACCCGCCGCGCGAGTCTTCATTGCGCAGCTGATCTGCCAGACGCTCCAGCATGTCGATCCGGATCGCGCGCTCTCCGGCCAGCCGGTAGCCCGCTTGGGTGTAGTAGCCTTCCTGCGCATCCTTGATTGCGGGCACGGTCACGAGACCCGGCGGAGGGGCCTCGGGGAACTCGCTGAGGTCATTTTGCAGCGACCACAAAACCAGACGCAGCCGGGTTGGCGCAGGTTTCAGCAAAAGGGGCATGAAGATCGTGAATTGTCCAAAGCGGATACCATGCTTGCGCAACGTGCCGCGGGCCTCTTGGTCAAGATCCTTGACCTCTGCCGCCACCTTGTCGCGCGGAATAACGCCTAAAGCCTCGACCATTTGGAAGGCAAAGCCCTTGGCCAGCCCGGCAAGCGTGTCGTCATTCGACATCGCGATCATCGGTTCAAATGCGCTCGCGATCTTGCGGTCGATGAAATGTTGCAGCCGGCGCTTGACCTTCTCGGCAACGTCGCTGCCTGCTTCCTCATCCACGAAGGGCTCAACCAGAGGCTTGAGAGGCTCAGACCCTTTGACCAGCTTACCAACGGCCAGCTCGCCCCACATCAGGCCACCTTGCTCGGTGAAATCCATTTCGGTGTCCGGGGCGTTGTAGAACTTGTCGGCGCGCAAATTGAAGTGAGGGGCAAGTGCCGCCACGGCGGCTTGCTTCAAGGTCTTGGCCTCATCCGGGTTGGAGGAGGCGTCCTGACGGAACCGAAACCCGTCCAACCGGCCGATCATCTCGCCCTCTACCGTCACTTCACCCTTGTCATTCACGTCAGCCACGAGGCTCTCCTTCTGCTTCAACCGCCGCAACAAAACGCTGGTGCGCCGGTCGACAAATCTCTGTGTCAGCGCGCCATGTAACGCATCCGACAAACGGTCTTCTACCGCACGGGTTTCGCCACGCCAATGGCTTTCATCTACGACCCACCCTTTCCGCTGGGCGACATAGGTCCATGTGCGGATATATGCCAAGCGCTTTGACAGGGTATCAATATCACCATCCGTGCGGTCGATCCGCGCGATCTGGCGCGCCATGTAATCCTGAGGGACCTGCCCCTTGTCATGGAGGTAGCCGAAGATCACGTCCAGAATGCTAGCATGATCACCAGAAGAGATGCCGCGAAAATCAGGTATGCGGCACACGTCCCACAACAGCTTCACATCCTGCGGGGTCTGCGTGCGCGCAACAACATCCGCCACGTCCCGCAGGGCTTTCAGGGCAATCACATCATCCGCGTCCCGTGCCCGGCTTAGCCATTCGTCATCCGTGCGCATCTCAAGGGATCGGATTAGCCGGTCAACAGAGCCAAACTCCAGCCGGTCATTGCGCCATTGCAGCTTGGATACGGGCCGAAACTTGGATTGCAGGATCGCCTGAACCACTGGCTCTTCCAGTGCTGCGGCCTCGCCTGTCACTCCGAATGATCCGGGCGTCATGTAGCGCCCTGCCCGCCCGGCGATCTGGGCAAGCTCGTTGGGGTGCAGATAGCGCATCCGCCGACCGTCAAATTTCTGGAGCGCCGAAAACGCGACATGGTTGATGTCGAGGTTCAGCCCCATGCCAATCGCATCCGTCGCAACAAGGTAATCCACATCCCCGTTTTGATACATCTCGACCTGCGCGTTGCGTGTGCGCGGCGACAGGGCTCCCATCACAACAGCGCACCCGCCCTTCTGGCGGCGGATCAGCTCGGCGATGGCATAAACATTCTCGACCGAGAAGCCGACGATGGCAGACCGCGCTTTCAGACGGCTGATTTTCTTGGCCCCGGTATAGCTCAGCTCCGAGAACCGCTCGCGTTTGAGAAACTGCGCCCGTGGCTCCATCGCCGCAATTGCGCCGCGCATCGTGTCGGAACCCATGAACAGCGTTTCAAGATGACCACGGGATTTAAGAAGTCTCTGGGTAAAGACATGCCCGCGCTCCGGGTCGGCACAAAGCTGGATCTCGTCGATACCGACAAAATCCGCGCCCATACCCTCCGGCATCGCCTCCACTGTGCACACCCAATATTGCGTGCGCTCAGGTACGATCCGTTCTTCGCCGGTCACGAGGGCCACCACCGAGGGGCCGCGAATGGCAACAATCCGGTCGTAGACCTCGCGCGCCAACAGACGCAAAGGGAGACCTATCACACCGGTACGGTGCGCGAGCATCCTCTCAATGGCATAGTGGGTTTTTCCGGTGTTGGTCGGTCCCAAGACCGCCGTCACCCGGGGCTGGCCGTTCATTGGCGTCGCCTGCTAGGGGGCCATGAATGGCGCGTTAGATATCTTGGCCCGAGACTTCCGCCTCAAGCCGCTCAATGCTTTCTTCTAACCCCGGCCTGTGAGGATGTATAGCGAAGGCTGCACGATAGGCTTTCAACGCGTCTTTCTTCTGGTCCATTTCCTCCAACATCCGGCCAAGCCCCTGAAGCGCGCCGAAATGGCGCGGGTTCAGCGACAATGTCCGGCCAATATCCGCAATAGATAGCCCATAAAGCCCGGCTCCGAAATAGGCCGTCGCGCGCATGTTCCACCCTTCAGCAAAATCCGGGGCGTGGTCGGTCAGGGCCGTGAAATGGTTAATCGCCTTTGTCGTGTCCCCATCCGACATGGCCTTGCGCCCAAGCTGCAAAAGCAGGTTCATCGACTTTGAGCCGCTATCGGACCATTCACGCCAAATCGCCCTCTCGACCAATTCCCAGTCTTGCAACTCGGGCGTTGCCAAGCGATCAAAGAGCTTGTTGAGTTCCTCTTCTCCAGCAACAGCGGGTGCCGTAAACAGGAATGCCGCGACGATACAGTTGAGGACGGGGTTTGAAATACAGTTGAGGACGGGGTTTGAAATCTTCATAACGGCCTTAAGTTTAGCGTCATGATTTGAGAAATCGAGACCCTGGCTGTCACATTTTTAGGAGTATCCACATGAGCGACGTCATCACCAAGGCTGTAGCCGCCCTGCAAAGCAAGCTTGACGGGGGCTTTGACGGCTCGGTCAAATTCAACATCGAGGATGAAGGCACGATCATGGTGGACAGCGCCGGTGTCCGTGCAGGCGACGAGGATGCGGAATGCACCATGTCCGCAGATGCCGAGACATTTGAGGCAATTTTGAACGGTGAGCTGAAACCAACCTCCGCTTTCATGACCGGCAAGTTGTCCGTCGATGGCGATATGTCTCAAGCTATGAAATTGGGTGCCGTTTTGTCGTGACCCTGACCAAGGCGCCTTTGTACCACGACGTGGCTGACGGCCCTGACGGCGGGGAGGCCTATTGGCTGATCTGCGCCGACGGGGTGCGCATCCGCGTTGCGGTCTGGGGCGTTGAGAGCGGTAAGAAAGGCACCGTGCTGCTCTATCCGGGGCGCACGGAATATATCGAAAAATACGGTCGTGCGGCATCTGAATTCGCAAGACGCGGCTATGCAACGCTCGTCATCGACTGGCGCGGCCAGGGGGTTTCGGATCGCTTGCTGGAAGACGGCGCACTTGGGCATGTGGGCGAATTCAAAGACTATCAGCTGGACGCGCAAGCTGCCCTGTCCTTGGCCCGGAAGCTGGAACTGCCCACCCCCTACACCCTTCTTGCCCACTCGATGGGAGGGTGTATCGGGCTGCGCGCCCTGATCGACGGGCTGCCGGTCACGTCTGCCATCTTTACGGGGCCAATGTGGGGCATTGCGCTGACAACGAGCAAGAGGTCGCTCGGATGGGCGGCTTCGACAATGGCGCATTCGCTTGGCTTTGGCGATATGCTCGCACCCGGTACGTTGCGCGAGACCTATGTGCTGGCAAATCCCTTTGATGACAACATGTTAACGACCGACGTTGAGATGTTTGACTATATGAAAACCCAGGTCATCACCTACCCGGATCTGGCGCTTGGCGGCCCGACGCTCAGCTGGTTGAACAAGGCCTTGCGCGAATGCCGCGCCTTGCGGGCACACCCGACCCCCAACGTGCCCTGCATCACCTATCTGGGGACGAATGAACGGATTGTGGACATTCCCACGATCCATGACCGCATGTCGCGCTGGCCGAATGGCGAGCTGCGTATCATCGAGCGCGGCGAGCATGAGATCGTCATGGAGGGGCCCGAGACACGCAACCGGGTTTTTGACGAGGCCTGCGCCCTGTTTGAGCGTCATGCCAAGCTAGAAACCGCATAAAACCTAGACCAACACGCCCGCTTGCAAACGAACGGTCCGGTCCATACGGGCCGCAAGCTCCATGTTATGTGTCGCGATCAGCGCCGCCAGCCCGGTCTCCCGCGCCAGTTTTATCAGCGCCTCAAACACCTGGTCCGATGTGGCCGGGTCCAGGTTGCCCGTGGGCTCATCAGCCAGCAAAAGGCCCGGGCTATTGGCCAAGGCCCTGCAAAATGCGATGCGCTGCTGTTCGCCACCAGACAGCGCACCGGGACGGTGCTCTGCCCGTTCTGCCACGCCAACCTTGCCCATCAGATCAACCGCACGGGCATGAGCCTGCGTCGCGGGCACGCCAGCCGCAAGCTGGGGCAAGACGATGTTCTCGGCGGCCGTAAATTCAGGAAGCAGATGGTGAAACTGATACACAAACCCGATCTCGGAGCGCCGGGCATTTGTGCGCGCCCTGTCGCTGCGCCCGGTCAGGTCTTCGCCTGCGATCTCCACCCGGCCCCCGTCAGGGGTGTCAAGCAAACCCGCAATATGCAACAGCGTGGATTTCCCCGCCCCCGATGGTGCTACAAGTGCGACAACCTCACCGCGCTTCACTGACAGGTCAGCGCCTCGCAAGACCTTGATCTCGTTTGGTTTGCCCTTGTCGTAGTGCTTTTCAATGCCCGAAAGTGCCAATGCGACGTCACTCATAGCGCAGCGCCTCCACCGGGTTCATCCGGGCGGCACGTCGCGCCGGAAAGATTGTGACGACAAAGCTCAAAAACAGCGACAGCGAGATTGCCGAAAGCACATCCCCCAGCTCCAGCCGCGCGGGCAATTTCGAGATCATCCGCACCGAAGGGTCCCAGACCCCGCCGCCCGCGATGTAGTTCACGAGGTCAAAAATCGGGTCAATATAGATCGCAAAGAGGCATCCAAGAATGAGGCCGGCAATCGTCCCGATCACCCCCGTAGATGCGCCACAAATGAAAAAGACGCGCAGGATCGAGCCTTCGCTCAACCCCATCGTGCGCAGGATGCCTATATCGCGCCCCTTGTTTTTCACCAGCATGATCAGGCCCGAAACGATATTCATCGAGGCAATCAGGACCAGCACCGACAAGATCAGGAACATCACATTATCTTCCATCGCCAATGCTTGCAGGAATGCGCCGGACGAGTCTCGCCAGCTCCACAGGATCGTGCCGGG
>CALFWN010000066.1 GCA_937928335.1 uncultured Litoreibacter sp.
GAGCATGGCCAAGGAGGCGATAGAGCAGGAAAAAACCGGCCTTGGTATGCAACATTACCGCAAAAAACGACCCCAGCAGCATCGCTGTGAAGCTGTTGGCACTGATTTTCCAGACAGCATGGGTGGTCTCTACCGCCTGCAAGCCCAGAAAACTCAGCTGTCCGGAAGCTGACAGCACACAAAGCAATGTCAGCCCGCCCGCTAGCCATAAACGCACAGACGCCCGCATCGGCAAGAGCAGCAGAAGCGCGGGCCAGATCAGGTAATATTGCTCCTCTACCGACAAGCTCCATGTCGGCGCCAGAAGCGGGATATCCCCGACCAGCATGTTGGAGAAAAACAGATAGTAATAGGGAATGAGAGGCGCGAGTGTCCAATTCTGCTGTATGACCACGAAATAAAGCGCAGCAACGCTGACCACCAGGAAGTAGACCGGCACAATCCGGAGAATACGACGCCAATAAAACCCGCGCAGCGAAAAGCGACCGTTCCGGTCTTCTTCCCGCAAAAGCAGGGTTGTGATCAAAAACCCGCTGAGAACAAAGAAAAGATCCACACCAGTAAAGCCTCGCGTCAGGATCTGCATGGTAACCCCTGCCTCATCTGCAAAGACCGGACTGTGATGCCAGAGCACAGCGAGGATACAAAGGCACCGCACACCATCAAGAGAACCGAAGAAGCGGCGCTCTTTATAGCTAAGATAGGCAGAAGAAGGGTCTTGCATTAAGGATCACATCACCGGGTTATGAAGGTAGCATGCCTGTAGCATCCCTACCTTCACAAACAAGATCTCTTTTGAAGAATAGTGTGTTTATCGTCCTTAACACACACCCAAATAGAGACATGCTGCGCCTTGGTTTCCCCCTGTGTATAAGTCCGCATATCCAAAAATTTTATATAAGTATATTAATAGGTTAGCACCCTATTTTTCGTATACGAAAGCTCAGCGATCTGCCAGCCAGGCTTCCAACGCTTTCTGCAGCTTATCCGTGACCCCTACCCCGCTCAGGACCATGCGGTCTTTGCCTGTCTCCAGCCGCACGCCAGGCGCAACCTCACGCCCGCGTACAGCCTTGGCAGGGCGTCCCCGCTTGGCAGGCCCCGACATAATCCGCTCGATAGCTGTGCGCTCTTCTGCGGCCGTCTTAGGGGCCGCCTTGCGCAAGGCCTCACGTATCTGACGCACGAGCCTTGCATCCGCCTCCAGCGCCGCTGCCAGAGGCAGGCCCAGCCGTTCAGGGATCGCGGCAGGAAAGCGCAGCGCGCCGTCCAGAGCCGCATAGATGATCAGGAAAGTGATGATCTTGGACCGTTTCGACGAGCTGGCAGAGGCAAACAGCGCCTGAACCGCACGCTGCGCGGTCGGGTAGACACCCAGCTTGGCGGCCTCTGCGGCCAGTCGGGCGCGCTCGTAAAAGGACAGGTTGGCGCGAATTTCATTCTCTTCGACCATCGCCACGTAGCTGTCAGAAACACTGTCAATTGGCTTTATCAGAGCCTGAATATGCGCAATCTCATCGCCATCGGCCTGCAGATCCTTCAGCGCATTCAGGCGGCGCCAGCCAGAGATCAGCCCATAGCTGCCCTGCCCCAGATCAACCACCTCGATCGGGGTTTGCTGGCCACGCGCCCGCAAGCTGGTTTTCAGCGCATCCATCTCGGCTGCGTCCAATGCCAGCCGGTCACGCACCAGATGATCCGCCTTGATGGCGTCGAGTGGCAGGGCCTGCACCATGCGCCCCTGACTGCGGGCGCTTTGCAGCTCCTGCGCCACCTCCTCCAAGGCCGCCTGGTTAGAGGCGTCACCGGCCACCTGCGCGATAGGGGGGCGGCTGGACGGGATCGGAGGATGCACGCCCAACGGGTAGGATTGCATGGATTTGGTTTCCAGCGGCCCTGAAACAGACTCTGTTACAGGGGGTTCTGAAGGCGTCATCACGGGTGGGGTCAGGCGTTTACGTTTGGCCATGACAGGCTCCTTGTTGGTTTCGCGGCGCAGCCTCGCGGGCAAATATGAGGAATTGGCAAACCATGCGCTCTCACTCCGCCGCTTGTTGCATCGCCAGCTCGTCGCGCCGCCACGTGCCTGCAAGAAGCGTCTTGAAGGCAGCATAGGTCTCGTCAAATGTGGCGCGGCCACGCGCATAGGTGTCGCGGTTGAAATCGCGGTAATCCGCCTCGTAGATCCCATTCACACTTTCCCCGGCCTGACCGATCAGCGCAGTGAAATCCTGACGGTAGGGTTGCAGGGTCTTGCCCAGATAGGCCTGGATCAGCCCTGCCATCTCGGCCTGTTGCCCGCCATCATATCTTGTGATCACAGCGCGCACCGCATCCCATTCAAACGCCATCTCGGGGCGCCCCAAGGCCCGCGCGGCGGTGTTTTCGCCTTCTTCGATAGAGGCAAATGTCGAGTGCAACATATCAAAAAACCGCCCAGTAGAGTCGAATTCCAGAAAAGATGCCCCCAGCGGGACCAGCACGATATCTGCCGCGGCCAACCCGTTGATCGTCAGGTAGCCAAGCGCAGGCGGCGTGTCGATGAAGACCAGATCATAGTCGTCCAAGACACCGTCAGCTTCCAAGATATCTGTCAGCGCGTCCCACAGCTTCCAGCCGCGCGACTGCATCCGCCAGACGGGGATCTGAAACTCCGACCAATAGAGGTTCAGCTGCGCCCCGATCAGATCAATATTGGGCCAATGGGTGGATTGGATGACATCGCCGGCGGTGACACCCAGCGCATCGGTCATCGTCTCATCAAGGGGCAGGGGGGCCTCGCCACGCTCAAGACGGCGCTGATTATCCGCCTGCAGCGTGGCTG
The DNA here is from genome assembly GCA_937928335.1 of uncultured Litoreibacter sp. Lineage (GTDB taxonomy): Bacteria > Pseudomonadota > Alphaproteobacteria > Rhodobacterales > Rhodobacteraceae > Litoreibacter. The sequence continues at coordinate 2,825 of CALFWN010000066.1, forward strand.
CGTAATGGCGTGCGAGCAGCGGGAACACGGTTTGCCATTCATCGGCAACCTGCCCGCCAAAGATCGAGGTCATGGAGCCCTGGCTGTCGAGGTCAATCACCAGCACCTTGTAGCCATCCAGCGCCGCTGACATGGCCAGATGCGCCCCTGTGGAGGTCTTGCCCACCCCGCCCTTGAAATTGGCAACAGCGGTGATCTTTGCGGGCAGCCCTTTGGGGCGGTAGGGCAGGTAGTCTTTCGATTTGGACCCTTCGGCGGCAAAATGCGCCCGCAGACGCAACACCTCGTCCAGTGTGAACCATTTGGCCCCGCCATCCGTGTCGCTCATGCCCTGGGGCAGATCAGGGTTCTGACGCAGCACACGGCGGAAATGGGCGGGGGCCACGGGGATCAGGTATTTGGTGATCTCCCATGTGGAGAACCGGCGCAGGGTCTTGCGGCCCGTCTCGTCCAGCCCGCGGCCTGCCAAATCCTCGCGCCCGCGTTTGCACGCTTGCGCCAGATCGGAAAATCCGCTGCTGGTCATGGGGGCGGTCAGGTCCTGCATAGCCTGATCTGCCGCTATCCCAAAATAAGGGGGTAGGGTGTCTGCCTGTGACATGTAACTGCTCTTATGTAACGTGTTTTCGCCAGTATATCGAAAAACATGTGACATGGAAGAAAAACCGGCACCTGCATCTCTTTATCTCAGCAAATACAGGGGGTTCAGGCAGAAGATGGCCTGTTTTTCAGAGCGCTGCCAAGCTTTTTGTTGTTATATCAGGTTATATAAGAGTTACAGAGTGATCGGGATTTAGCTAAGAAGCTGAAAACAAATAGAAGATCTCCTGGATTTGAGTATGAGGCGACTCTGATACCCCGATAAAGTGACTCCAATCCCCCGTTTCAACGACTCTGATCCCCCGATTGCAGACTCGACCCGAGGCCTGTGGATAACTATCCTAGGTGTCAATGAAACAACGAATCCCAAAAAGGGATCGAGGGCAGGGCTATGACAGCAGTACCAACCGCAGGGGCGGGGGCCGCGATGCGTGGTTCCGGGCGTGATTTTTTTGTGTGCGATTTTTTTGCGCCCAGCCCGAAACATGATCTGGCATCGATGGAGCATCCGATCTTTTCGCTCTCTACTCGGCCGGACCGGCGCATCCTGACCTACAGCCATAATGATGCAGAGATTACGGTAACCCCCAGCGTGAAGGGCCGTGCCACGATTTTTGATGCCGATATCCTGATCTTCTGCATCTCGCAGCTGATGGCGGCGATCAATGCAGGCAAGCAAACCGCCCGCACCCTGACATTGACCGCCCATGATCTGCTTCTGGCCACAGGGCGTGAAACCAGCGGTGACAGCTACCGGCGCCTGCGCGACGCGTTCGAGCGGCTGGCTGGCACGCGCATCACCACCAATATTGCAACAGGCGATACCGAAGTGACCTCGGGCTTCGGCCTCATCGAGAGCTGGGAGATCGTGCGCAAGACCCGGGCGGGGCGGATGGTCAGCGTTTCGGTGACGCTCTCGGAATGGCTCTACAATGCGGTGCTGTCGAAATCGGTGCTGACGCTGAGCCGTGACTATTTCACCCTGCGCAAGCCGCTGGAGCGGCGCATCTACGAGCTGGCACGCAAACATTGCGGACGGCAGCCCGAATGGCGGGTCTCGGTCGAGGTGTTGTTGAAAAAATCGGGCTCTTCCAGCCCGCGGCGCGTGTTTCGAGCCATGATGCGCGAGATGATCAAGGCAGACAGCCTGCCCGACTACATGCTTGAGGAACTGCCCGGCGACCTGATCCAGGTCCGCCGCCGCAAGGCCAAAGATCCTGTTGTGGTCCTTGAGCAGCTGTCAGAGGAGGCATTGGCCACCGCCCGCGCCCTGATGCCCGGCGCGGATGTCTACGCCCTGGAGGCGCAATGGCAAAGCGAGGGCAGGGCAGGGACCAGGCGGGGCAGGGCAGACAAGGCCTTCGTCAGCTGGGTGCAGGATATGGTGAATAACGGTGGCGTATAAAAACCTGAGACTGTTAAAGATGTTTCAGATTTTCAACATATTCGACGCCTAAAAGGCGCCTCACAAGCGAACAAGCGGTTGGGTCAGTGATGTCAAAAGTATCGGAAAAACCAGTTTTAGTTGTCGACCTTGATGGAACGCTGCTGCGCTCTGACATGCTGTACGAGACCTTCTGGAGCGCTTTTGGGACGAATTGGACCAGCCCGTTTACATCCGCCTCTGCCTTGATGCAGGGCAAGGCCTCTCTGAAACGGCATCTGGCGCAAACCAGTGATCTGGATGTGTCGCTATTGCCCTTTGACGAGGGGGTGATCAACTACATCAAGACATGGCGGGCTGACGGAGGACGTACCGCGCTGGTTACCGCAACCGACGAGACCATCGCGCATCAGATCGGGGATCATCTGGGCCTGTTTGACGAGGTCTATGGCTCGGACGGGGTGCGCAACCTCAAAGGCCCGAACAAGGCCGGGTTCCTGTCAGAGCAATATGCAGATGGCCCGGGCTTTGCCTATATGGGCGACACCAATGC
>CALFWN010000067.1 GCA_937928335.1 uncultured Litoreibacter sp.
CGACCGCCTCGGCCTCTGTCACAGCCCCTCATCCGCCAAAAGCTGCGCCTGCGCATCTGCGGTCAGGGCGTCGATGATCTCATCCAGATCGCCCTGCATCACCTGATCGAGCTTGTAGAGCGTCAGGTTGATGCGGTGGTCCGACATGCGCCCTTGCGGGAAATTATAGGTGCGGATGCGCTCGGAACGGTCGCCGGAACCCACCTGCGCCTTGCGGTCGGCAGAGCGCGCGTCGTCAATCTTCTGACGCTCCAGATCATAGAGGCGCGCACGGAGCACCTGCATGGCGATCTCGCGATTGCGGTGCTGGGATTTCTCGGAGCTGACCACGATAATGCCGGAGGGGATATGGGTGATACGCACCGCTGAATCCGTGGTGTTGACGTGCTGGCCGCCCGCGCCCGAGGCACGCATCGTGTCGATGCGGATATCCGTGGCGGGGATGTCGATATCGACCTCCTCGGCTTCGGGCAGAACCGCGACGGTGGCAGCGGAGGTGTGGATGCGACCGCCGCTTTCGGTCACAGGCACGCGCTGCACCCGGTGCACGCCGCTTTCATATTTCAGCCGGGCGAACACCCCTGCCCCTTTGACATGGGCGGTCACTTCCTTGATGCCACCCAGCTCGCTTTCCTGCATCTCGATGATGTCGAAGCTCCAGCCGCGGTTCTCTGCGTAGCGGCGGTACATGTTCAGCAGATCGCCTGCAAAAAGCGCAGCCTCGTCGCCGCCGGTGCCGGGGCGAATCTCGATCATGGCGGGTTTGGCGTCGGCGGCGTCCTTGGGCAGGAGCGCCAGCCGGATCGAGGCCTCTGCCTCAGGCAGCTGCGCGCGCAGCTCGGACAGCTCCTCCTCGGCCAGTTCCTTCATTTCGGGATCGCTCAGCATGGCCTCGGCATTTGCGATGCCGTCGATAATGGCGCGGAAACCTGCGACCTCTTCGGCGACGGGTTTCAGTTCTGCATATTCGCGGCTGATGGCGGCAATGTCATCCGTGGCGCCCGAGGCGAGCTGCGCTTCGAGGAACTCAAAGCGTTGCGTGATCTGGGCGAGTTTATCTTGGGCTACCATGCTGTCTCTGCTGCCCGATTGGCACGGGGTGGTCAACTATGCTATTGTCGCGCGATGAGACTTTCTGTCGTGATACTTGTGCTCTTGAGCATCGCGGTTGGGACGCAGTCAATGGCGCAAGCGCGTAAAACGGTAGAGTGTTATTGCACGGATAAGGCCGGGACGCGGGTTGAGCTGGGCGAGACCAGATGTTTGAGCGTCGGCGGGCGCATGTTTACGGCCCGTTGCGAGATGTCCCTGAATGTGCCGATGTGGCGCGAGCAACAGGGCGGCTGCCTGACAGGCTAGAGCTGCTCAGAGCTGGCTCAGCCAGCCTTCGACACGCTTTCGGTTGACGCCCATATCTGCCAGCCCGAACCGCAGCCGCGAGAATATCCGAACCGCGCTGCCCCCCTCCGCCGGAACCACCTTGACCGTGGCAATGTCGGGAAAGCCCCAGAGGGCGGAGCGGGTCACGTAGCTTGCCACGCCCTCGCTCAGGTTGCCGGCCACCCGGTCGGTGCGCGCGGTGGCCATGATGATCGCTTCCAGCCGGACGGCCAGAACCTCGGGCGGTATCGGGTAGATCTCGGGCTTGATATCGCCGCCCGGGCGAACCAGCACATGGCCGGGATAGCCCGGCTTTTCCACGCCTTCGGGGTCGAGATTGACCTCTGCCGCGTCAATCGGCGACAGGCGCACATAGAGCATCAGTGCACCCACGGCCAAGACAACCGCGATCAGGACGTATTTCGTGATCACTGCCGTTTCCTTCCTGCTCCGAAAAAGGCGCTACTCAGCCGCCACGGCCTCGGCATCAAGCTCGGCCGCGCGTTGCTCGACCAGCTCGACGATATGGTCGACCATGCCTGCATTGCTTTGCTTGTGATCCTGCTTGCCCGCCATATAGATCATGCCGGAGCCCGCACCGCCGCCGGTGAAGCCCACATCGGTCATCAGCGCCTCACCCGGCCCGTTCACCACACAGCCAATGATGGAAAGGCTCATCGGGGTCTTGATATGCTCCAGCCGTTTTTCCAGCTCGGCCACGGTGGCGATCACGTCAAAGCCCTGACGCGCGCAGCTTGGGCAAGAGATGATATTGACGCCGCGATGGCGCAGGCCAAGGGATTTGAGGATCTCATAGCCGACCTTCACCTCTTCAACAGGGTCCGCCGAGAGCGACACCCGGATCGTGTCGCCAATGCCCATCCACAAGAGATTGCCCAGCCCGATGGCTGATTTGATGGTGCCGGAGACCAGCCCGCCCGCCTCCGTGATGCCCAGATGAATGGGCGCATCCGTGGCCTCTGCCAGGCCTTGATAGGCGGCGGCGGCAAGAAACACGTCGGAGGCCTTGCAGCTGATCTTGTAGTTTTGAAAATCATTGTCTTCGAGGATGCGGATATGGTCGAGCCCGCTTTCGATCATCGCCTCGGGGCAAGGTTCCGCGTATTTGTCCAGCAGGTGCTTTTCCAGCGAGCCTGCATTGACGCCAATGCGGATGGAACATCCGTGGTCCTTGGCGGCCTTGATCACCTCGCGCACGCGGGTCGCGTCGCCGATATTGCCGGGGTTGATGCGCAGGCAGGCGGCACCAGCCTCGGCCGCCTCGATGGCGCGTTTATAGTGGAAATGGATGTCGGCCACGATGGGGACCGGGCTTTCGGCGCAAATCTCTTTCAGCGCGCGGGCCGAGGCCTCGTCGGGGGCAGAGACCCGCACGATATCGGCACCAGCCTCGGCGCAGGCCTGCACCTGTTCAATGGTCGCCTTGATGTCGGTGGTGATGGTGTTGGTCATCGTCTGCACGGTGATGGGCGCGTCGCCACCCACAGGCACGTTTCCCACCATGATCTGACGGGAGCTGCGCCGGTCGATCTGGCGCCAGGGGCGAATTGCGTGAAGCGACATGCGGGCTGACCTGCTCTAAATTGCCAATACAAGAGATATAGAAGCGCGGGGCGCAGGCCGCAATCCGTCAGGCCTGCGGCAGAAGGTCTATTCCGAGACGATCGCGTCCTGTGGCTCCGCCTCAGCGTCCACAGCGGTTGCGGCCATCGCGGTCAGGGTCTCGGCCAGAAGCGGTTCTGCATCGGGGTCCGCCTCGGCATAGACCTCGGTGATGGCATCCACGCCGAGCGCCACGTTCTTGGCGACAGATGTGCCCGGCCCGGCGGGGCCATAAGTCTTGCCCTGGACATTGAAAAAGAGCGAGCCGGAGTTGCCCGCCCGCAGCAAAGGCTGTTCTTCGGTGACCGGCAATACATAGCTTTCGCCCGCATCCAGCGTCTTTTCAAACAGGATTGTCCCATCGGCGGAGGCCACGCGGACCCAGGCCGGGCGCACTGCGAACAGCACCACGTCAGGGGCAGCTTCGGCGACGATCACCGGCGTTGGCGTTACGGGCGGCGCAGGAGCGTCTGCTTCTGTGAGAATCGGGGCCTCGGCCAGCCGCCAGCTGTCAGTGGCTTGCGCAAGCGCGCCGTTGGAGCGCGGATCAAGCGAGGCAATCGGGCCGTCACGCGCGGTCAGCACCGGGGCCTCCAGCGCCTGCGGGCGGTAGAGCCGATCCAGCGCATCCGTCGAGGGCGCGGTCAGCCCGGAGGCCACGTCTTCCGCCCCCCCGAGAATGGCGTCGGTCTGAAAACCGTCCAGCTCGGCCACGATGCCGGGGGTCTGTTCCACAGGCGCAAACTCGACGCGTTGAATTTCCTGAAGCACGGTCCAGCCGCCATAGCCAAGCAGGCCGATCAGGCCGACCATGACCGAAAGCGAGCCGATGGCCGCAGGCTCGATCCGGCTGAAGAACCCGTCGCCCACGGGCGCATAGGGCGCCACGGGCTTGATGATCGCGTCTTCACCCGCCATGCGCGGGGCGGCGACCTGCTTGCCCCGCCCGCCTGCACCGGTGGCAGCCTTGCTGCCGGACAGCCCCTCGACGCCGGTAAAGCCGGATTCTTCGCAGAACCGTTGAAAGGCCCAGTCTGGGTCCATGCCCAGAAACCGCGCATAGGAGCGCACATAGCCGGCAATAAAGCCGGGGGTCTCAAAAACGGAAGGGTCGGAATTCTCGACAGCGGCGATGTAGTTGGCCTTGATCTTCAGCTCACGCTGAACATCGAGCAGCGACTTGCCCATCGTGGCCCGCTCGCCACGCATGATATCGCCCAGCCGAAGATCATACGCGTCAAAGCCGCGTTTCTCTTCTGCCTCACTGGAGTTTGGATGTGACTTCCGTCCCAGCATCCGCCTCTGCCCGTTACTTGAATCCACAATTTGGTCTTTGCAATTGCGCCACGATTCGTCCCCAGATGGCCCAATTGTCCCCAGACATAGCACAACTCATCGTGATGATGCACGTGCAGAAGGTTAACCCGCCAGACTGTTTCTACTCAGCGCACATTGTCCCCAAAGTGTGTCCAATGCCTTAACAAGATGGTCCATTGTTTTTGGATCGTGAACAGGCGACGGGGTGAAGCGCAGCCGCTCCGTGCCGCGTGGCACGGTCGGGAAATTGATGGGCTGCACATAGATGCCATGCTCTTCCAGCAGCATGTCGGAGATCATCTTGCATTTGACCGGGTCGCCCACATGCACCGGGACAATATGGCTGCCGTGATCAATCAAAGGCAGACCAAGGCCGCAAAGCCGCAGCTTCAGCACCTCAGCACCCTGGCGGTGCTGCTCGCGCAAGGCGGCGTCGGTTTTCAGATGCGCCACGCTCGCAGCAGCGCCTGCAGCGACGGCAGGCGGCAGGGACGTGGTGAAAATAAAGCCCGGCGCGTAGGAACGGATGGCGTCGCACATCTTGGCGGAGGCCGCGATATAGCCGCCCATGACGCCGTAGGCCTTGGCCAGCGTGCCGTTGATAATGTCGATCCGGCCCATCAGACCGTCGCGCTCCGCCACGCCGCCACCGCGCGGGCCATACATGCCCACGGCATGTACCTCGTCGATATAGGTCAAGGCGCCAAACTCATCCGCCAGATCGCAAATCGCCTCGATCGGAGCGAAATCACCATCCATAGAATAGAGCGATTCAAACGCGATCAGCTTGGGCGCGTTGGCTGGCAACGCCTCAAGTTTGGCGCGCAGGTCGTCCAGATCATTATGGGCGAAAACCTGCTTGTGGCCGCCATTGCGGCGGATGCCCTCGATCATTGAGGCGTGATTCAGCGCGTCCGACAGAATCACCAGGCCGGGAAAGAGCTTGGGCAGCGTGGAAAGCGTCGCGTCATTGGCGATATAGGCCGATGTAAACAGGAGCGCCGCTTCCTTGCGGTGCAGATCGGCCAGTTCCGCCTCCAGCCGCTTGTGGTAAACGGTGGTGCCCGAGATGTTGCGCGTCCCACCCGAGCCCGCGCCCGTGGCATCAATTGCCTCATGCATCGCGGCAAGCACGACAGGGTGTTGGCCCATCCCCAGATAATCATTGCCGCACCAGATCGTCACGTCGCGCCGGGTGCCGTCCTCACGGGTCCAGACGGCATTCGGAAAATTGCCCCGGTCCCGCTCGACATCAATGAAAGTCCTGTAGCGCCCCTCCTCATGAAGTCGGTTCAAAGCGGTGTCTAGGAAAGCGTCATAGGACATCGGACAAATACTCTCGTGGCTGTGATGAGAGGTATATAGACCCAAACCGCCCCCAAGCCACAGCTACAAAATGCCGCCCCCACGGCGTTGTGAGATCGGCAGGCCCTCGGTCAGTCCGCCACAATGATCCTGCAATCCGCAGCACCTTTCCCGGCAGAGGCGCAGGCATTGATCGCCCGGCCCCCGTCGCCCCGGTCAAATCCGAAATTCCCGGTGCTGAGCGATATGGCGAAGGCTTTGGGCGATTTCAGCTTGCGGTAGGCCCCGCGCAACGCGGCATTGGCGGGCCCGCTGACGGTGATCGCGTCGCCGGGCTTGGCACCTTTGGGTGCGACCTCGACCAGAACCTGGCACGGCGCAGAGGCCGCGTTGCGGTTCGCGTTGCAATAGGCCAGCGCGGCATCACGGGCGGCAGGAAGGCTGTGAAACTGCCCCACCCCGTTGAGCCACTCGACAAACAACCCCTCGCTCGGCGAGATCGCGACCGCCCCATAGGACGGGATCGCCTCACCAAGCGTCGTCAGCACGTCGCCAATGGATTGTCTGGCATTTTCCAGCCGCGCCCGGTCTGTTTGCGGGACCAGGGCCTCGTTAAACGCAATGGCGGGTTTTGCATTGGCGCGTGGCAGAACCTTGCGCGCCTCCTTGAAGCTGAGCGGCTCGGCCAAAGCGCCGCCCGTCATCAAAACCGCTGACAGGGCAATAGCTGCTACCGCTTTCACATCAAATTTCATCGCTCATCCCTGCCTAACGCTCCGAATAGGCGGCATTATTGCGGTTTGCCGCAATAGTCACAAGCGCGACCTCGGCATTGTTTCCCGGCCTGTCGGTTTGGCTTTACAGCCTTGCCCGTGCCTCTAT
>CALFWN010000068.1 GCA_937928335.1 uncultured Litoreibacter sp.
ACTGATCGAGGCGAACGGATGCCGGGCATAGGTGTCACCCCGCGCGCGCAAGGCGCGACCGATCTCTCCGTCCAGGGCTGCACGCACCTCCGTCAGCTCGCCAAGGCTAGGAGCGCCCTCGCTATTCAGCAACCGCCCGGTTTGGGTCAGGAAGGCGACACCCGACAAGGTGGTTTGTCGCGCGCCGCGGGCAATCCGGATGAGATCGTTCTGGACGCTCAGATATCGCGGGTCGAGCGGTTCCGAGATCGGTGTGCCGTCCGGACGCGCCTCAAGCACGTGATCTTTATGGATATTCAGGCTTGCCGATACGGGCCGTAATCCGGCCGACCAGTGCTCTTGCTGATCTTCAGTCAGCGGAACGCCAATCGCGGGGCCTGGAAGCGGCGCAAAGGCTTTGGCATAAATCTCGGCATAGATTGCGCTTTGCTGGATCAGGGATTGTTCGGTCTCCCGAATGAACTGGTTGGATGTCAGCCGCATGGCCAGCAGGGTCACAAATGGCAGCGATACCAGAACCAGACACACGCCGATGACGACCATAGCGATAGAAGGTCGCCACTTCGGTTTGATTGTCCCTAGATCCGGCATGTGCCCAGCTTCAGCCCGACACCGTGGATCGTCGCGATGATATCCGCACAGCCAACTTCGGCAGCCTTGGCGCGGATATTTCGGATGTGGCTGTCAAGGGTGCGGCCCGATAGCGTGGTGTTGTGGCCATAGACCCCGTCGATCAACTGGCCTCGTTCGAACACCTGATGCGGCGATTTCAACAAAACCTCCAGCACTGAGAATTCGGTAGCGGTCAAACTGATCGTCTCGTTCCCGAGCCGACAGACATGGCCGGGGGCGTCGAGCGTCAGATCGCCATGAGACAGTACAAGATCGGCTTCGGTCTTGCCTCGCGCCAGGATAGCCTTGATGCGCAGAACCAATTCACGCGGGCTGAACGGCTTCGCCACAAAATCATCCGCTCCAAGCTGGAACCCAAGCACGCGGTCCACTTCGTCATCCTGTGCGGTCAGAAAGAGGACAGGTACGTTCGAGGACGCACGTATAGCCTTGCAACACTCAAACCCATCCATCTGCGGCATCCCGATATCAAGCACAACCAAATCAATGTTTTCGCGACCAATATGGGTCAGAGCGGCGTGCCCGTTTGCAGCCTCGCGGGTCTCGAATTCGTCCGATGACAGCGCGATCCTCACCACGTCCCGGATATGCGGGTCATCATCGACGATCAGGATACGTGCAGTCATATGTCGAGTTGTACCGGCGCCTTTCGGATTGTCCAGCAAGACAGGCCTCATTGAAAGCGCCGCCTCAGCCCAAGAAGCGTCATCGCCGCAAGCATGAGAAATCCAAGAATGGCATGAGGCTCTGGTGTTGATGACCCTGAAAACCCTCCGTTGGGATAGGCCCTTGGGGAGACGCCCGCAGGCATTGGCAGCGCGACCTGAACGGGTTCTGCAGCCTGTCCGCTGCTGTTTACAATCTGCTCCGACACGGCAACAAAAGATGTGTTCTTCGTTTGCAGGGCAAATTCCAGACCCAGTCTGGTGATCTCGGCATCCGCGCCGGCCGGGTCTTTCCCAACCGCGATGTCACGGGTCAAAGTCTCGATCCGGTTGCGCGCCCAGATCAAGGGCAGGGCTGCGCGATCCGCATTGTTGGTCAATGCGAGCGTCACTGGCATCTCTGCCTCCCGGCCTTGTACGAACCCGCGTAAAGTCACTTGGGCGGGGCCGGGCGCATCGTGGCGCGCAAAAATTCGCAAACTGGTCCCCGCAAAGAGGTCCGGGATGGTTGCGGGCGTGACATCGCGCACTTCCAGATCGCCCCAGTCGATGGATATATCGGTCAGAACTGGTGTTTTCAGATCGGCAGCCAATTTTTGTGCCACTTCATTGGCATCCTCGCCCACAGGGACGTAGCGCGCATAGCCGCGCCCTTCATCGGCCATTGCATCAAGCAGGTAACGGTTGACCGAGCTGCCGACGCCGAACGCATAGACCCGCGCATCGCCAATCCGGTTGTGAATGGTCCGCAGCACCTGTGCTTCATCGCCAATATAGCCGTCGCTTAGAAATACCACGATGCGCATGGTGTCTTTCGGCTGGGCCGTCGCGAAGGCGGTTCGGATCGCAGTGTCGATCTCTGTCCCGCCACCGGCTGACAGCTGGGTTACATAGTGCCGGGCGGTCTGGATATTGCGTGCCGTGGCCGGTTGCGCATCCGCCGAAAAGCTCTGGGTCGTGTTCGAGAACGGAATGATGCGGAAGAAGTCGGTTTCGCGCAACCCGCGCAGGGCGCTGTCCATGAAGACCTTGCTGGCCGCCATCGGCTCTCCGCCCATTGACCCGGATGTATCGAGCACAAAAACCAGTTCGCGGGGAAGGATCATCCTATCATCCGGCTGCTGCGGTGGCTCGACCATCAGGGATAAAAACCCACCTCTTTCATCGGTATGAGACAGGCTGGCGGCCTCCAACGTCTCGCCCCCGAGCATGTACCGGATCACCAGATCGCGATTGTCGAGCTCTTGCCCATTCGCAAAGGACGCAGTCAGGCCTTCATCGGTCCGTTCAACCGCAAGCGGATGGGTCGCGCTGCCAAACTCCCGAACCGTCACACCGCTGGTCATTTTCAGATCAAAGGAC
>CALFWN010000069.1 GCA_937928335.1 uncultured Litoreibacter sp.
GCCTCCAGATCGCGCAAGGGGCCGTAGGTCTCCGCCCGGGTCAGAGGCGGGGTGAGGTGGTCGATGATCACCGCCTGCGCGCGGCGTTTGGCCTGCGTGCCTTCACCGGGGTCATTCACGATGAACGGGTAGATATGTGGCATGGGGCCAAGCACCGCTTCGGGCAGGCATTCCTCGGACAGCGCCGTGGCCTTGCCCGGCAGCCATTCGAGGTTGCCATGCTTGCCCATATGCACAATCGCGTCGGCCCGCCAGTCGTGGCGCAGCCAGAAATAGAACGCCAGATAATTATGCGGCGGGACAAGGTCGGGGGAGTGGTAGGTCTCTGTCGGGTCAATGTTATAGCCGCGCGCCGGTTGCAGGCCGATGACGGCCTTGCCGAAGCGGTGGATGGACAGTTTGAAGCCGTCATTTGCAAAAAACGGGTCCTGTTCAGGCGCGCCCCACCGGTTCTCGATCCTTTGGCGCACTGCGTAGGGCAGTTTTTCGTATTCGGCCTTATATGTGCCAAGAGGCAGCGTTTCGCCGCCTGCTGTTTCGGCCCGGTCGGTCAGCCAATTGGTTGGGCCGGCCATGATCTGGTCCATCAGGGCCTTGCTGCTCTTGGGCGGGGTGACGTCATACCCCGCCTCTTTCATCAGGGCCAACGCGTTGACGGTGGAGGCGGGCGTGTCGAGGCCGACGCCATTGGCCAGCCTGCCATCCTTGTTGGGGTAGTTGGCAAGGATCAGGGCGAGCTTGCGCTTGGACGTCTGTGTGCGGCGCAGCCTGGCCCAGTTGGCGGCGAGCCGAGCGACGAAGGTGATGCGGTCGCCGCGGGCGCGGTAGGTGGCGATGGGGCATTCGGTGGCGGCGTCGAAAAACGCCTCACCCTTGAAGCTGACCGCGCGGGTCAGGATGCGCCCATCGACCTCGGGCAGGGCCACATTCATCGCGATGTCGCGGGCGGAAAGCCCGGACTGGCCGTCTTCCCAAGCGGCCTCGGAACTTGCGGCGAAGACGACTTGGAAGACGGGGGAATTGTTGGCCGACGCATGGACCAGCGGATTCATCGTGGCCGGATCACCATCATGGGGCGAGCCCACGGCGAAGGAGGTGGCGTTCAGGATAACTTCTGGTGTGGTTTGCTCAAAGAGTGTCTGCAGCGTGGCCTGGCTGACCGGGTCTTTCAGCGAGGCCACGAAGATCGGCAGCGGGTTCAGGCCCTCACGCAGCAGGGATTTCACCATGCGGTTGATCGGCGCAAGCCCGGCACCCTGCACAAGCGCACGGTAAAAGATCAGCGGCACGGTTGGCGCGCCATCCGTCCAGGCGGCCCGCGCGGTGGCGAGGTCGGAGACGCCCGCGCCGGGCCAGTAGACGCCCGCACGCAGCAATGGCGTGGCGGCTTGCGGCCGGTCGGAGCCGTCCAGCATTGCCCCTGCGTAGCTCAGGAAATTCGCGGCATTGGCCGGTCCGCCTTCGACCATATAGGCCCAGAGCGCGTCGTAATCCTCTGCGCTGACGGTAGAGAGCCCGCGCAGCTCTGCGTCGGGTTTGTCGTCGCCGGGGAGCGCTGCGAAAGGCACGCCCGCGTCATGCAGATGGGCTGCATATTGCTCCAGCCCGTATTTCCAGTAGCCCGCCCCGCCAAGGCAGCGCGCGATGACCAGTCTGGATTTGCTGGCGCAGGCCTCGATATGCAGATCGACCGACATCGGGTGTTGCAGATGGGTCAGGTTGGCCAGCCGCAGGGTGGGCGCTTTTGGCATTTCGCTGCGGGCTTCAGAGAGGGCTGCAAGTTCCGTATCGGCGGCGGAGATGAACACCACATCTGCGGGCGTCTGGCCCAGATCGACGGGCTCGGTGCCGTCATCGATGGTTCCGGGAGTGGCGGCGAGCAGGTGCATTTTGAAGCCTCAGGATGTGAGTATTTTTGCCAAAACGAAGCTAGAGGTGCTTTTCCATGAAGAGGCTGGTCTGGTTGGGTTCATAATCGCCGAACAGCGCGCATTCGGCGTAGCCGTGGCGGGTATAGAGCTTGACGGCCGCCGCGAGCTTATGGGCGGTTTCGAGTTTCAGCGTCTTGATGCCCTCGGCCTTGGCCGTGTCGTCGAGCGCGCGCATCAACGCGTCCGCAATGCCCATGCCCCGGAGGGCGGGGTCAACGAACATGGATTTGACCTCGCCGTAGCCGTCTTTCAGGGCGAGCGCGGCGGTGCCGGTGATTGTCTCCCCATCCTTGGCGACGAGGAAGCGGATATTGGGCGCGCAGAGCTCCTCTATGTCGAGGAAATAGTTTTCCTCCGGCTCGAAAAGCTCCTGCATCAGCGCGTGGCTTTGTTTCAGCAGCGCTGTGGCCTGCGGGTGTTTGGGAGTGCCGGGCGCGACAATCATGCTTTTAGGGCCGCGTCGATGGCCGCGTGGTCGAGGCCGGTCTGGCCGATCACCACCAGCCGGGTTTGCCGGGGTTCATCGGCCATGAAGGGGCGGTCGAAATAGCTGTCGATGCGCGGCCCCACGGCCTGCAGGGTCAGGCGCATGGGTTTGCCCGCGACAGCCGCGAAGCCTTTGAGACGCAGAATATCATGGGCGCGAATGACATCTGCCACCTGCTCGGCAAAGGCTTTGGGGTCGGTGATCTCGGGCCGGGTGACGACGAAGCTTTCAAACGCGTCATGGTCATGGTCATGTTCGTGGTGATGGTGGTCGTCGTGATCATCGTCCTCATGCGCGCCTTCATGGTCATGGTGGTGGTGATGCAGCTCGTGGCGGGCATCCAGATCGCCCTCCGCCCCGATGCCCTGACCCAGCAATACATCCACCGGCAGCTTGCCCATCGAGGTCTTGACCACCTGCACAGCAGAGCGGCTCTCGGCTTTCAGGCTGGCCACCAGCGCGGCGCTTTCATCCTCGCTCAGCAGGTCGGATTTGTTGACCACGATCATGTCGGCGCAGGCGACCTGATCCTCGAACAGCTCGCTGAGCGGCGTCTCATGGTCAAGGTTTTCGTCCAACTTGCGCTGCGCGTCCACGGCGGCGACGTTATGGGCGAAGCGGCCCTCGGTCACGGCCTTGCCGTCGACCACGGTGACCACGCCGTCCACCGTCACTTGCGTCGATATTTCGGGCCAGTTGAAGGCGCGCACCAGCGGTTGCGGCAGGGCCAGGCCGGAGGTCTCGATGACGATATGGTCGGGCCGGTTCTCGCGGGCCAGCAGCTTCTCCATCGTCGGCACAAAATCATCCGCCACAGTGCAGCAGATGCAGCCATTGGACAGCTCCATCACATCATCCTCGGAACAGGTCTCGTCGCCGCAGCCTTTCAGGATGTCGCCATCCACACCCAGATCGCCGAACTCGTTGATAATCAGCGCGATGCGTTTGCCATTCGCGTTTTGCAGCATGTGGCGGATCAGGGTGGTCTTGCCAGCGCCAAGAAAGCCGGTGACCACGGTGGCGGGGATTTTTGCGGGCATTTAAGCCTCCTCTGAGCGGGTCCAGATCAGGGCGGCGAACAGCCCCAAAAGGACCCATGAAATCATGGCGACGCCCATCACGCGGGCGACAAATTCGGATGCAAGCTCGGCCGGGGCGACGCCAAAGTAAGTGTCGAGATGCGGCGCGCCGACGAGATGCGGCAAGGCGATAACTGCGGCCCCGATCAGTGCCACAAAGCCGGTGGGGCCAAATGCGATGGCCACCAGCCCGATAAGCGTGCAAATAACCGCTCCCAGATACCAGATCTGGCGCGGCACAACCTCCGCCCCAATGGCGCCGGGCAGCTCGGGCGGCATACCGACAGCAGGCGCGATGACAACCGCGATGGCGCCGCACAGCCCCCAGATCATGCCGCGGCGGGCGGTGATCTCGTGACCTGCGCGGGTGGCCAGCGCGAAGCCCGCAACCATGAAGAATGCGTAGGCCGTGAAGGTCACGGCGGAGAAGCCGATAGTGTAGATGTGGCGCAGGGGCTCCTCCCACACCGAGGGCGCGCCGCGCTCGGATTGGGTCGCGCCATCCGTGGCGAAATGCACGCGCGCGCCGGATTCATAAAGCTCGGCCTCCATGATCAGAGGCACCACGAGCCACAGTTGCAGAAGCGCGGCAAGCACGCCTGCTCCGACACCAGCGAACACGGCGCTGGTCAATATTTGGCGAAGCATCGAAGGGTTGTTCATCATCTGTCTCTCTGCGCTGGCGC
>CALFWN010000070.1 GCA_937928335.1 uncultured Litoreibacter sp.
TCGGTTGAGCCCGATGTGGGCATGACAATGGAGGCCTTGTACCTGCCGCCGCCCGAGGCCGTATGGACGCGCTTCATCGACCTCAACAAGAACGGCTACCAAGGCGTGGGCCTGTGGGAGAACGTGTTCTGGTCGCTGATCCGTGTGGTCGTGGGCTTCGCGCTGGGTTGTTTGTTCGGCATCCCGCTGGGCTTTGCGATGGGGCTGAATGGCTGGCTGCGTGGCTGGTTTGACCCGATCGTGGAATTCATGCGCCCGGTGCCGCCGCTGGCGCTGATCCCGCTGATCATCATCTGGTTCGGCATTGGTGAGCAGGGCAAGATCTCCCTGCTGTTTCTTGCCGCGCTCTGGATCATGACCATCGCGGCGCGGGCCGGGGTGTCGGGTGTCAACATCTCGAAAGTGCACGCGGCCTATTCGCTGGGGGCCACCAAGCGGCAAATCCTGTCGAAGGTGATCCTGCCCAACAGCTTGCCGGAAATATTCACCGGCGCGCGGGTGGCGATGGGCGTTTGCTGGGGGACCGTGGTTGCGGCGGAACTTGTGGCGGCCGAAAAGGGCGCGGGCAAGATGATCATCGCGGCCTCGAAATTCCAGCTGACCGATATCGTGATCATCGGCATCATCATCATCGGGGTGATCGGCTACGGGATCGACATGATCATGCGCGGCGCCGAGAACAAGCTGGTGCCCTGGAAGGGCCGCGGCTAAGCCCGCACCCTTCGTCGTAAACACACCGCCGCCGGTCGCAATGACGGGCGGCGGTTTCTCGTTTTCGGGGCTAGGGTGCGGCCATGTTTCTGAGCATTTTCGATATCTTCAAAATCGGCGTCGGCCCGTCCTCGTCCCACACGATGGGGCCGATGACCGCTGCTGCGCGGTTTCTGGACCAGCTGCGCACCGGCGAGCGCGAACCGGGCGCAGGCGAGGTGGCCGCGCTGGCGGCGTCGCTGCACGGATCGCTGGCCTTCACCGGCAAGGGCCATGCCAGCGACCGCGCCGTGATGCTGGGCTTCATGGGGTTCGAGCCCGCCACGCTGGACCCGGACGCGGTTGACGGGCTGGTCGCGGAGCTGGCCGCGCAAAAGCAGGTGCTGGTCGACGGGCTGGGCCCGCTGCGTTTTGACCCGGCGCAGGATCTGGTGTTTGACTATGACCTCACCCTGGAGGGCCATGCCAACGGGATGATCTTCAAAGCCTATGACACGGCCGGAAACCTGTACCTGCAAGAGACCTATTATTCCGTCGGCGGCGGCTTTGTCGTGACGGAGGCGGAACTGGCGGGGGTGCAGACCGACCTGCATGTCCAGAAAGAGGAGGCCGGGTTCCCGTACCCGTTCGGCTCGGCAAAAGAGATGCTCGAGATGGGCGCGGCCTCGGGCAAGACCATCGCCGGGATGAAAGAGGCCAATGAGCTGTCCGGCATGACCCGCGCGGCGCTGGAGGGCGGCCTTGAGGCGCTGCGCCGCGCCATGTTTGAGTGTATCGACCGCGGGCTGCGCATGGAGGGCGAACTGCCCGGCGGGCTGCGCGTCAGGCGGCGCGCCAAACATATCCACGACCAGCTGCAGGCAGAGCAGGGCATGAACCGGGGCCAGCCGCATACGATCAATGACTGGATGAGCGTCTATGCGATGGCCGTGAACGAGGAAAACGCGGCGGGCGGCAAGGTGGTGACCTCGCCCACCAACGGGGCGGCGGGCGTGCTGCCGGCGGTGCTGCGCTATTACCGCGACCATTGCGTGGGCGCCCATGAGGCGGGGATGCGGGACTTTTTGCTGACGGCGGCGGCGATTGGCGGGCTGATCAAGCATAACGCGTCGATTTCAGGGGCCGAGGTTGGCTGTCAGGGAGAGGTCGGATCGGCCTCCGCGATGGCGGCGGCGGGCCTCTGCGCCGCTCTGGGCGGCACGAATGCCCAGATCGAGAATGCCGCAGAGATCGCGCTTGAGCATCACCTGGGCATGACCTGCGACCCTGTGGCGGGGCTGGTGCAGGTGCCTTGTATCGAGCGCAACGGGCTTGGCGCGATCAAGGCTGTCTCAGCTGCATCCCTGTCGCTGCGCGGGGATGGCACGCATTTCATGCCGCTCGACAATTGTATCGAGGCCATGCGCCAGACCGGCATCGATATGAGCACAAAATATAAAGAAACGTCTCAGGGCGGCCTGGCGGTGAATATCCCTGAATGTTGAGTGACGCCGCGTGTTGTGATGTGGGAGCCTCCGGCGGGGATATTTTGGAACATGGAAAGGCTGGATGTTGCTTTCCATGTTTACAAGTATCCTGGGGGTGAAGAGCGCCAGCGACGAGGGGGTCGTCATTGGTGCGCCATTGGTCCGAGCGACAATGGCGACGCCCCCTTGCCACGGCGATGCCGTCAGGCAGCGCAAAACCTCTACAGGTCCAGTTGCCCCGTTCGTGCTTTCGCCATCTCCCGCATCCGGGCCAGCACATCGACACCGATCTGGGCATAGACATGCAGCAGGTCGACCAGCACCCAGTTCTCCCGGATCAGGCCATGTTCGACGCGCCAGAAATCCAGTGACCGCAGGGTGATCTCTTGTCCTGCGGGCGCGATGCCCATCCAGCCATCGCCGCTGATTGTGGCGCTCATGCCGGGCCAGCCGGTGAAGCCTGCATAGTTGCCCTGCGCAAAGAAATGCCCGGCCTCAGGGTCGCCCACCCGGTTGGGCATGGCACCCAGAAACGGGATTTGGTGCCAGTTGCGAAACCCCGCGATGCCGCGCCCGGTGCCGATGCCCGACGGGCCGTACCAGCTGCAGTGCGGGTGCCAGTAGCGGGGCAAATCCATACCCGCCAGCCCGTGATCCTTGTAACGCCCCAGCGCGGCCAGCATATCGCCCACGACCTGAAGCGCCTGCGCCCCCTCGCCCGAGACGCACAGCCCGTCCTGCGTGGCGGGGCCGGGCACATGCCATTCGCGGCCCAGCGCGGGGGCCATTGGCCAGACACCCGCCTGCATCATCACCTCGGGCAGATCCCACAGGGCCTGCATCTCGACCACGCGGCCCTGCTCAAGCCGGAAGAACTCGTGAAACCGCATCGCGCATTGATGGCCGGTGGCGGGGATGTCCAGCCACGGCCGGGCAAAGGTGCCGGTGTAATGGCCGCAGCAGCCGACCCAATGGCCCGAGGCGATCCTGCTTTCAATGACAATCGTTTCGCGGCGTTCGAGGTCGGGCCATGCGGCATGAAGCGGCGCGAGCGCGTCCGATAACAACGCCTCGGGGCCGGCAAGCGTTTCAAACGGGTGGGCCAGCTGGATCAGCGCATCCGGGGCGAAGGCGCTCTTGATGGCGCGTGCGACATCATCTGCGTCAAAGTCATAAAGCGCCGCGCGGAGGGGGGCCAGCGTCATGGGACCCGGTGCCTGCAAGGCCGGAGGCCGGGTGGCAGCCCGCGTGCAGCGCAGATGATGCCGACCCGTGCCGTGTCGATAGATTTGCCGCGTGTCTTGCTCATGCTGCTTCCTTTTGGATCAGGAATTGACACGATGGCCGCGCCGGACGCAACATTTGCTTTGAAGACGGGGGCGCGGAATCATCTTGCAGAACTTACAATCAGCGCCAGCGGCGGTGCCGGCATGAGCAAGACAGTTGCGATTATCGGCGCGGGGATCGTTGGGGTCTCGACCGCGATCTGGCTGCAGCGCGACGGTCATAAGGTCATTCTGATCGACAAGGCGGGCCCGGCGGAGGGGACCTCTTATGGCAATGGCGGGGTGCTGGCATCCTGCGCCTGCGTGCCGGTCACGGGGCCGGGGCTGATCAGGAAAGCACCAAAGATGGCGCTGGACCCGAACCAGCCGCTTTTCCTGCGCTGGGGGTATTTGCCCCGGCTGATGCCGTGGCTCTGGACATATCTCAGCCATGCCAATGAGGCGGATACGCGCCGCATCTCTGCCGCTGTGGCCAATATCGTGGGCGACAGTCTGGCCGATCATCAGGCTTTGGCGGAGGGGACCGGGGCGGAGGGGTTCGTCAAACCCGGCGACTACCTGTTTCTCTATAATGACCGGGCGCATTTCGAGGGCGACGCGCTGGTCTGGGACATTCGCCGCAAGCAGGGTTTTGTCTGGGAGGAGACAGATGGCGCGGGGCGGGCCGCCTATGACCCGATCTATGCGCCGCAATTCGACATGATGGTCAAGCTGGCCGATCATGGCCGCATCTCGGACCCGGGCGGCTATGTCAGGGCGTTGGCCAAACATGTGGAAGCCTCGGGCGGGCAGTTTGTCAAAGCGATGGTGGAGGATGTGGTGACCGAGGGCGGCGCGGTGACGGGCCTGCGCGCGGGCGGGGAGGTGATCGCCTGTGACGCCTGCGTGGTGGCCACCGGCATCTGGTCGGGGCCGCTGGCCGATAAGCTGGGGGTGAAGGTCCCGATGGAAACGGAGCGCGGCTACCATCTGGAATTGTGGAACCCCTCGCAAATGCCCAAGGCACCCGCGATGATCGCGTCGGGCAAGTTTGTCGCCACCCCGATGGAGGGGCGGTTGCGGCTGGCGGGTATCGTGGAGTTTGGCGGGCTGGAGGCCGCGCCCTCGAAAGCGCCGCTCGATCTGCTGCGGCGCAATGCCAAGGCCGCGTTTCCGGGGTTAAGCTGGGAGCGGGAGGAGGAATGGATGGGCCACCGGCCCGCGCCCGCCGACTCGATCCCCGTGATTGGCGAGGTTCCGGGTGCCAAAGGCGCCTTCATGGGGTTTGGCCATCATCATATCGGGCTGACGGGTGGCCCGAAAACGGGCCGTTTGCTTGCACAAATGATCGCTGGCAAGAAACCAAACATTGACGTCGGGGTCTATTCGCCTGCACGCTACGCGACGAACAATTAGAAACCCGCCAAGGGTCTGGAATTTTAACTGGGAGAAAAACCAATGAAGAAACTGACTAGCCTGATGATGGCAACCGCGCTGACCGTGTCCGCTGCCGCCCCTGCTCTGGCCGACGGCCATGCGCAGCAATGGGATATGCCGATGGCTTATTCCGCGTCGAATTTCCATTCGGAAAATGGCGTGAAATTTGCCGATTGCGTGCGTGAAGGCACTGGCGGGGCGATTGATATCACCGTGCATCCGGGCGGCTCACTGTTCAAAGGCGCGGATATCAAACGTGCGGTACAGACGGGGAAACCATTGTGCTAAAGTGGGAGATATTCTGTCAAGCCAGGAGTTCAAAATGCGCCCGTGAAACCCAGTATTTCTTTCTCATGATATGACTGTACAATCATATCACTATTAACTTCGATCCTGAGACGCACGGTTCCACATATCACATGGAGCGCAATGCTCCAATTGCAGCCTTACAATGCCATGTTTATGTTTCTTCTGTTATTCAAAGATATCATTGCAATAGCAAAGAGGATTCGACTCTAGATCATTAAAGTTTTTATTACAATAGGGAAAAATAGGATATACAAATAGAGAATACGAATAGATATTCATAAATGTAATAGTTAAAAAAAGGTTCATTTAATTATTCTTGTAATAAGAAAGACATTCACTCGAAATGGAGTT
>CALFWN010000071.1 GCA_937928335.1 uncultured Litoreibacter sp.
GCTTATGGAGGGGTAACGGTAACCGCCGTATGACAGCGTATAAATTTTGTTGATCCCCCACGAATTCGTGAAGCATTGAGCGGGATTGATTTTGAGTCAACTGTGAGGACATGAATTTCGGGCGCGGCAACCCGGTTTGAGCGCCCGACAGATGTGACGCGCCCCATCTGAAAACTGCCCTGTAGACCAAAGTGTTCTGGCGCATGTCGGGCTTTCGAATTAGGTGAGATATTGTGTTTAGTATACTGTTTTATAATGCTTTTTAACTCCACACCGCACCGCTGACCTTCGCAATGCCCGACACTGCTTCGCTACCGCTTGGTCCTCCACCACCCTGTATTATGCCTGTCACGCCTGAGGCCGGCCTTGCCGGGCACCCGGATTGCGCCTGCCTGCAAGGGTCGCGCGAATTGGCCAGCCGCCGGCCACCAATACAACCTTCCCGCAGAAAGGGAGTTCTGCTAGGGGAAATCCGAATAGTCTTAACGAGGTCAGATGAATTTACGCGACCTAGAGTATGTTGTTGCAGTCGCAAGGCTCAGCAATTTCAGTGCTGCGGCAGCGGCGTGCAACGTATCGCAGCCCGCGCTTTCAAACCAGATCAAGAAGCTGGAAACCGAGCTGGGCACCGAGCTGTTCATCCGCCGCAGCGGGGAGGTTCGGCCAACCCTTGGTGGTCAGAGGATTGTCGAGATTGCCCAGATCATACTGAACAACGCGCAGAGGATCAAAGACACTGCTGCGGAATATCGCGACCCGGAGGCGGTGCCGTTTAATATCGGTCTGACCCCGACCCTTGCGCCTTACCTGACCCAGTATTTCTCGGAATTGTTCTGCAAGCTGTTCCCCAGAATGCGGGTTACCATGATCGAGGACCTGCCCCAAAACATGTTGCGCATGGTTGAAGATCACACATTGGACGTAGCACTTGTCGCCAAGCTCAATCACAGCGCAAATCTCGACTTCACCTCGATCTGGACAGAGCCCCTGTATCTGGGGCTGCGCAACGGGCATCCGCTTGAGACATTGACCTCGATCACGCCCGAAGACGTGCCTTTGCACGATTTCATCCGCCTGCCCCACTCGTTTGGCTATGAATTGGAAGATCGCCTGCCCCAGCCGGACCAGCAGGCACGGTCAGCCAAGCGGTTCGACCTGACGGCATTGCGGTTTGAAACCATTTGCCGGCACATCTGCTATTCGGATGATTGCACCATCGTATCCGCGCTGGCAGCCGAGCAGTTCCGGCAGGATTCCTGGCCCCTGTCCTTCATTCCGTTCGAGGCGCCCGGCAACATGCGCGACCTTGGCGCGGCCTCACGCCCGAACTGTCCGCGCAAACCCCTGCTCGCCAAGATCTGCGCCTATATCCAGAGCAACCCGCCCAAGGGCGTCACGCCTACATTCGAGGCGTGACGCGAGGCTCATTCGATGAATGTGCGCGCAAGGCGTTCGCTGAGCGGCTGGGCCAGATAGCTGAGCGCCGTGCGTTCGCCAGTATTGACAAACAGGTCCGCAGGCATCCCCGGCACCAGATCCAGTTTCGCGATCTGTTCGGTTTGCTCGCTGTCCAGTTTGACCTGTGCCACGTAGTAGAACTGACCTGTCCGTTCATCCTCCAGACTGTCCGCCGAGATGTCGATGATCCGGCCCGTTGCCTCGGGCGCTTCGCCCTGATCAAAGGCCGACAGGCGCACGCGGGATGACTGACCAACAAAGAGCTTTTCGATATCGGCAGTGTTCACCCGTGCCTCCACGATCAACGGCTGGTCGACGGGAACGATGTCAAGGATCGGGGCGCCGGGGCGCACAACGCCACCTGCGGTAAACACCGTCATTTCAACAACGCGCCCGCTGACGGGTGCCGTGATCGCCACGCGCTTGAGCCGCTCCGTGGCCCCGACATATTGCGGCGCAAGGGAGGCAAGCGAGGCCTCGACAACCGCCAGCTCATTGGAGGCGGTCTCATCACGCAGGGTTTGCGTGCCGATGGCCGCCAGACGCAATTCGTTGATCTGGTTGCGTGTTTGCGTCTCCTGGGTTGCGAGCGTGGCATCAATGCCGTTCAGCCGCTCCACCTCGACACGGCGCGCATTGACGCGTGCAGCGGCGACCAGCCCCTTGTCCAGCAAGGTCTGCAGATTGGCCAGCTCCTGCAAGGTGATGTCCAGCTGGCGGGTGTTGGAGCCACGTTGCGCCTGCAACCCGCGCACCTGATCCTCAAGATTGGAGACGCGTTGCTCCATCAGCGCTTTTTCCGCCACGCGAGACCGGTTCTCGACATCAAAGAGCAGCTTTTGCGTCGTATAGGCCGCGGCCCAGTCCTTCTGATCCATCGCCACAATCAAAGAGGCCGCGACGCCTTCCTTGGCGAAATCATCAGTGCCTTGCAATTGCGCCAGCAGACGGGCGCGGCGGACCATCAGATCGCCCAACTGGCTTTTGATCACGTCAAGATCAACGCCAAGGTCGGTGCTGTCCAGCTCCAGCAGGGTCTGACCTGCCTCAACCAGATCGCCGTTCTTGACGGCAATGGCGCGGACAATGCCGCCATCAAGATGCTCGACAGTCTTGCGGTTGCCTTCGACCACCAAAGTTGCCGGGGCCACAACGGCGCCGTCAAGCTGTGAAGCGGTGGCCCAATAGACGGACCCGCCGACAAAGCTGGCGACGACAAACAGGCCGAGAAACACGAACCTCTTGATGCCGGAGCCTCCGTTTTTGGGTTGAACGCGGTTATATTCCTCAAGGCGCAGGATGGGCTTGGGGGACGTGTTGGAGAGTGCGGGCGTCATTGGACAGCTCCTTCTTTTAGCATAGTTTGTTGTGCCGGGCGTGCTGGCAGCTGCGCGGCAGGTTTCTGGGCGACACGGTCCGGCTTGCGTGGGCGCAGGATGTCTTCCTTTTGACCAAAGCCGGTCTGCGCGCCCTTGTTCAGCGTCAGGACCTTGTTGACCGCTTCAAGCGTGCTGGGCCGATGGGTCATCACGAATGTAATGGCCCCGCGTGCGCTCGCTTCACGGATGGCATTGCGCAAGGCCAGCTCGCCCTGACCATCAAGGTCGGAGTTCGGCTCGTCCAGCACCAGGATGAACGGGTCATCATAGAGCGCGCGGGCAAGCGCGATCCGCTGGCGTTGCCCACCCGACAAGTGAAAGCCATTGCCGATTTCGGTGGCGTAGCCATCAGGCAGGCCGCTGACCAGACCGTGCACCCCCGCCGAGATGGCGGCCGCCAACACTTTGGCATCGTCAATGGATGTCGAGAACCGCGCGATGTTTTCACGGATTGTCCCGTCAAACAACTGCACGTCCTGTGGCAGATAGCCGATCAGCTGGCCCAGCTCCTGTGGGTCCCACTTATCCATCGGGGTGCCGTCCAGACGGATGGCGCCGCGTTGCGGCACCCAGATACCTGCCAGCATCTTGGCCAGCGTTGACTTGCCGGACCCGCTATGTCCGATCACCGCCACCACATCGCCTGCCGAGAGTTCGAACTCGATGCCGCCGATGGTGGCATTCTTGGCAAGTGGTGGTCCGGCCTGAGCAATGGCTGCATTCAGCGATATCTGCGGGCGCGGCATTGCCAGACGCTGGGGCGTCTCGGGGTAGGTCTCGGACAATGCGCGCAGGCTCTTGTAAGAGCCGCGTGCGGCGAGAAAGGTCCGCCATTGCCCGATCAGCTGATCGATGGGCGCAAGCGCACGGGCCAGCACGATGGTTGCAGCGATCATAACCCCGGCGGTTGCATCACCAAGCACGGCAAGCGCGGCTCCAAGGCCAAGCATCGCGGATTGCAAAGCCATGCGAACGGTCTTGGACATCACCGAAAAGCTGGCAAGCCGGTCGCTGACACGCGATTTCAGGTGATGGGCATCATGTTGCAGAGCTGTCCAGCGACGGGCGAGATCACCAGTCATACCCATAGCATGGACAAGCTCTGCGTTTTGTTCACTCGACGTGAACAAACTGTCGGACCTGGCACGCGCGCTGGATGCGTCCTGCATCACGTCCGAGGACCGCGCGTTATTGATCAGGGCCATCAAAGTCAGCAGCAACGCACCGGCTAGGCCAAGGGCGCCAAGATAAGGGTGCAGCACGTAGAGCACCCCGAGATAGAGCGGGATCCACGGCGCATCGAAGAACGCGAGCAAGGTGGGCCCGGAGATGAAGTCGCGCAGACCGTTGACATCGGCGGCGGTGTTTTCGGCAGAGGCCGTGCCCTGCAGACGGCGGCGTATCGAGGCCTGCAAGACAGGCGCGCCGATATTCAGCTCGAAACGTGCACCAAGGCGGCTGAGGATGCGCATACGGATCAGGTCCAGCATCCCCGTGACGATAAAGACGCCGCCCAGCAGGATGCTGAGTGCGATCAACGTATCCATATTCTGGCTGGTGAGGACCCGGTCATAGACCTGCAGCATGTAAAGCGGTCCGGCAAGCATCAGGACATTCAGGATCATGCTGAAGAAGGCGATTGCGGTAAATCCGGGGCGCAGGGCGCGCCATGCGGATGTGACTGTGGATTTTTTCTGAAACATGGGGGTGATCTCTTTTTCAGGGTGAAGAGGTGGCGACAAATGCCGCCACCTCAAAGATGTGTCGATTACGCGATGAAGTCGTCGTCGATCAGGTCAACCCGGTTGACCCCTTCCAGCCGCACGGAGGCGTCTGAAGAGAAGGACAGAACCGCGTCGTTGCCGTCTTGAGTGACTTGCAGAGTTGCTGCAAAATCGGGCCCGAAGTCGGAGAAGTCCAACCGGTCGATGCCGACCTGGAAGTCACCGATGGTGTCGTTGCCGAACTGGCCTTCGAAGGTGAAGGTGTCAGACCCTTCGCCACCCAGCAGCAGGTCGTCGCCGCCCTGCCCGTTCAGCACGTCGTCGCCCTCTTCGCCCCGCAGGGTGTTGGAGAGGTCGGAGCCGACGATGATGTCGCCATCATCCGAGCCGATCACGTTCTCGATGGAGCTGAGAACATCGACTTCGATCTGGTTGTCGATAACATCCGGACCAACGATGCCTGTGGGGGCATCAGGGTCGATGATACCACCGGCATCTACCAGCGTGTCCTGAAGGATCGGACCGTTTTGACCAGCAGGCGCATTGTGCACGTGGATGGCCGAGACGGCACCGGGCACAGGTGTCTGCAGGTCTGCCTCATTCAGGCCGACAACGCTCAGTTCGGAGGAATAAAGCACCTCGCCCTGCTCGTTGAAGGAGATCGTGATGGTCCCTTCACCCGTGGCCGCGCTGTCAGAGGTTGGCCCTGGCTCCTGGCTCGCATCCAACGACCCGGCAAGCTCGATCACCCGGCCATGGCCGGTCCCGGTGTCGCTGACAATGCTCAGCTGACCGCGGATCTCACCACCAAGGAAGTCGCTTGTATGGACGTTGAAATACAGGTTGCCCGCTTCGGCTGCCGCGACGAATGCCGCGCCATTGGTGACAACCTGATCCCTGACAGAGACGTTGAAGCCTGTGTCACGGGTGGCTGTGCCATTGCCGTTTGCGCCAAGGTTGACATCCACCGCCACGTCCTGATCAGAGAAATCTGCCGTGTCGATGCCGTCGCCGCCTTCGATGAAGTCATTGCCGAGGCCGCCAACGATCACGTTGTCGCCGTTCCCTGCAATCAAGACGTCATCGCCTGCGCCGCCATCGACGACGCCGTTGATCTGACCGAGGTCTACAACGACGTCGTCTCCGGCACCAAGTAACACGTTACCATTTACAACACCTTCGTCATCATTGACGAATGTCACGCTACCTGCATCAGTGGCATCGATGGCGTTCACCGTACCGGTGATTTCACCCTCGTTGATGATCGCACCCAGAAGGTTCAGACCACCGTCGATCCGGATACCTGCGGCAGCATCGCTGTCCGAGGACCCGGCGATGACACCGTCATTCTGGACCAGACCGGCAAAACTTGCGTCTTCCTGGTTGCTGAACAGACGCAGACCGTCACCGATTGTGTTGCCCTCGACCGCGTCGCCGCGACCTTGAAAGACACCTTCGTTGAAGATGGCAGCCGACACGACGTCCCCTGCCACGTCACCGGTTTGCAGCGCCACGGCGGAGCCGTTATTGCCGATACCCGCATCCACGAGCCCAGTGTTGGTGAAGGTGTAGTTGTCCGCGGTCGCATCCGCATAGACGGTTCCGTTGCGCTGATCGCCAGTCCCCAGGATGGAGCCTGCGTTTTCAACGCTCAAGCCTTCGCCGTCGATGTTCAGCGCACGGCTGCCCGAGGACACGACGCCGCTTTCTTCGTTGACGAAGGAACCGCCCGTGTGATCGCCGGTGCCAAAATATACACCGTTCTGCACACCAGCAATGGTGCCTGCGTTGGACAGGGAGCCCTGGAAGTTGATGCCATTGACAACCCGAAGACCAGCCACGGTGCCGTTGGCACCCTCAGACGAGATCTCGCCCGAGTTGGTGAGTGTCGCATCTGTCGTGCCGGTGTTGCCGACATTGCCGATACGCACGCCGTCACCGGCCAGAGGTGTTCCGGCTGCGGCATTGCCACGGCCCTGGATCACGCCGTCATTGTTCAGCTCGAACGTGTTGGCCCCATCTGCGGCATCACCGATCTCGACACCAAAGCCCGACCCCTGATTGCCGGCCCCGGCATCGATTGTCCCGTTTGCGAGGTTGGAGACCGTGAAATCATCAGCCGTCCCGTCTGCGTAAACGGTGCCGTTGCGCTGGTCGCTGGTGCCAAGGATGTCGCCACCGTTGATCAGGTCAACGCCGGTGCCGTCGATATTCACCGCGCGGCTGCCCGACTGGATCGTGCCAAAGTTCAGCACATCCAGATCATGTTCGCCTTCACCAATATAGAGGCCATTGCGAACCCCTTCGATGGTGCCGGTCGAAGTGTTCAGGATACGGCCCTCAGCAGCCACACCATCCGCGATGCGAATACCGCCAGCCGTGCCCTGGTTGCTCTCGGAGGAGACCAGACCGCTATTGACAATGTCCGTGTCGGAAACAGTGCCTTCGGCGCCGTTGTTGATGCGGATACCGTCACCGGCCCCGCCTGTGTTCGCAGCTTCCTGGCCACGGCCCTGAATGGTTGCGCCAAAGCCGTTGAAGATGGTGTTGGACACCACATCGCCAACCTCGTCACCAACCTGCAGCGAGACCCCTGCGCCGCTATTGCCTTCGCCTGCGTCGATGGTCGCGCCTGAGAAGTTCGACAAGGTGACGTCTTCAGCCGTTGCGTTGGTGTAGACAGTCCCGTTGCGCTGGTCGTCGGTCCCGACAATGTCGCCGAAGTTGCGAACAGTGATGCCTGCGCCTTCGATCTCGACGGCGCGGCTGTCAGAGGAAATGACGCCACCGCGGAAGTTGTCGAGCGAGCCTGTGCTGTCTGCGCCGCTGAATTCAACACCGTTCAACTCGCCAGCGATGCTGCCGAAGTTGCGGATGTCCGCGCTGGCGCCATCGGCAACTTCAATGCCGGTTGCAACAGCGCCGTCAGCATCAATGCTGCCGGAGCGGAAGTTGAAGAGCTGCGCGTCTTCGCCCTCGACCAGAACAGCCGCATCGGCGTTGTTCGTCTCGACCTGGCCAAAGTTCAGGAACCGGGCAAAGTCATTGTCGAGGATAAAGGCTGGTGTGTTGTCGACCACAACGCTTTGAAAAAAGCCATTGGTCAGAGTTTGTCCGTCACGGACGGTTTCCTGGGCCAGTGACGACGAGGTCAGCAATCTGGCACGCAAGCTAGCAAGAATTTCGGATAACATGGGCGATCTCCGCATGGGTTAAGGTTACAGCGAAGAACTGACCGAGTAGCTGGTCTCTTCGCCGTCCCACCAAGTACGGCGCGGCCCGAATTGTTGAAGTTCTTCCTCTGAATGTGCCCTATAACCAGTGGTAATAATCACGTTCTGCGTGATAGCGCCTCAATATATA
>CALFWN010000072.1 GCA_937928335.1 uncultured Litoreibacter sp.
GGCGGAAGGCTTGGCGTACCAGGCCTCCTCCACCGCGTCGACAAAGGGCCAGTCGCTGACATCCAAGCCTGCCGGTGCGGCCAGCTGTGCGAAAGAGCGGCGATAGGGCTGGATGCCCAGCGGTGCCACGCCTGCGCGCTGCGCGATGCTGTCGGCCCAGGCGCCCGCCGCGTTGACCAGCATCCGGGCCTCGTAAGGGATGCCTGCGGCCTCCACCCGCCAGCCCGCCCGCGTCTTTGTGATGGTCTCGGCCCGGGCCCTGGTGACAATCTCCGCGCCCTCAGCTTTGGCGGTTTTCACGAAGCCCTGCACCATGCGGTCGGTGTCGAGGTCATAGATATCCTCCCGGTATCCTGCAAAACCAGTGGTCCTGGTGTTCAGGATCGGGAACCTTTCCTGCGCGTCGGTCAGGCTGATCGCCTCCATGTGGAAGGCGCGGTATTCGGCCTCGAAGGCGTCGCGCTGGTCAGGGCGGGCCAGCAGCATCATGGCGCGCGGGGTCAGCAGGCCGGCCTCTCGCAGATAGGCGTCGGAGGCCGCGTTCAGGGCGCGCACGATCGCGTTGCCATAGTCGCGCAGAAAGATCGCGGCGGAGCGCGCGGTGGCCTGCGTGCCCAGCGCGTCTTCGGCCTCCAGCACCACGACCTTGCCCAAAGGGGCCAGCCGGGCGGCGGCGGAGAGACCGGCAATACCCCCGCCGATCACGAGGATATCGGTCATGCTTCCTCGAGCCGGTCCGTGGCGGGCGGCGGGGCCGGGGTCAGCGCGGCCATCTGCGCATAAAGCGCGTCACTCATCTTGAAGCTCATCGCCGCCAGCGAGGGCTGCAACTGCGCCACCGACCGGGCAGAGATGATCGGGGCGGCAATGCCCGGATTATGCGCCACCCATGCCACGGCCAGCGTGGCGGCCTGTGTGCCATGCTCAGTAGCCAGCGCGGGCAGGGCTGCGGCGGCATCATGCATCCAGCTGACATCATAGCGTTTGGAATACATCTCCACGTCTTTCAGACGCCCGCCCGCGCCTTGCGCATATTTGCCGGTCAACAGCCCGCCGCCCAAGGGCGAATAGGGCACCACGGCCACATCCTGATCGGCGCAGGCGGGGATGATCTCGACCTCGGCCTGCCGTTTGACGAGGTTATACATTGGCTGCAACACGTCGATTTTCAGATCGAACTGCGCGGCCACGTGGCAGGCCTTGACCACTTGCCAGGCCGCGAAGTTGGACACCCCGACATAGCGGAACTTGCCGGCGGATTTCAGCGTGGCGAGGGTCTCGAAGGTTTCCTCCAGCGGGGTCTCGGCGTCCCAGCGGTGCAGATACATCAGATCGACGCGATCGGTGCCCAGCCGCTCCAGCGAGGTGGCGACGCTGGCCTTGATATTGGCGGCCGTATGGGGCGCGTCAAAGGAGATTTTCGAGGCCAGGATCACGTCATCCAGCTCCTCTGCGGCGCAGGCGCCCAGAAACTGCTCGGACGTGCCGTCATTATAGGCGAAGGCGGTGTCAAAGAAATTGATGCCTGCCTCCCGGCAGGCGGCATAAAGCGCCTTTGAGGCGGCGTGGTCGGCGGTGGAGCCGAATTGCATCGTGCCGAAACAAAGGGCAGAGGCGGGGCTGCCGGAGCGGGTTTTCATCTGTGTCATGGCATGATGGTGACAGAGAATGCGCGCCGGGTGAAGCGGGAAGCTGCGGCGGTTTTGTGGCCTGCCCGCACCCACGCGGTTGTGATTTGGCTCCGGCTGGCGCGGCTGCTCGACAAGGGGGTGGGGGCGGGTTACCTGTTTCGCCAGCAAAACGGGGAAAAGTGGCGTGATGACGGGTCTGAAATGGGTTTTGGCACTGGTTTTGGTGGCGGCGCTGGCCGCTTGCGGCGCGCCGCAGACGCAGCGGGCGGGCGGCTCTGCGCTTTCCATTCAGGCAGAT
Organism: uncultured Litoreibacter sp.; assembly: GCA_937928335.1. Classification (GTDB taxonomy): domain Bacteria; phylum Pseudomonadota; class Alphaproteobacteria; order Rhodobacterales; family Rhodobacteraceae; genus Litoreibacter. Next base: position 1,930 of record CALFWN010000072.1, read on the forward strand.
CAGGCGGAGCCCGGCAAGGTCGCCGCGCTGACCGAGAAGATCATGAGCCTGAGCGCCACAATCGACCCTGAGGAGGCGGCGCGGGCCGCCCGCATCGCCTATAGCTACACCGCCCAGCTGCGGCGCGAATACCAGATCACCGACGGGCCGCTGATCCATAACATCAAGGTCAATAATGGCAGCAAGCCGCGCGGGCTGTGCTGGCATTGGGCGCAGGATATGGAGATCCGGCTGGAGCAGGAGAATTTCCAGACGCTCGACCTGCATCGCGCCATCTCGAATTTCGACAATTGGCGGCTGGAGCATTCCACCGTGATCATCAGCGCTGCGGGCGCGTCGATGTATGACGGGGTGGTGCTGGACCCGTGGCGCAAAGGGGGCGTGCTGGTCTGGGATGATGTGCGCTCTGATACGCGCTACAACTGGACCCCGCGCGAGGAGGTGTTCGCCTGGAAACGCGCGCGCGGCGAGCTGACCACCCGCTATGTTGATGCGGCGGGGGCCACCATCCGCACCGAGTAGCAATCAGGCGCGCGCCGTTTTCTGCTCGCGCCAGATGATGTAGAGCCCGGCGCCGATGGTAATGGCGATGCCCAGCTGCGCCAGCCCGTTGGGCCAGTCGCGAAAGGCCAGATAGCCGATGATCGTGGCCACGGGGATCTCGAGATATTGCATCGGGGCCAGCGTGGCGGAGGGCGCAAAACGCAGGCTCCAGCTCATCAGCAGATGCGCGAAGGTGCCCAGCACGCCGATGAGGCCCAGCATCCACAGATCAGCCGGGCCGGGGGCCACCAGCGTCAACGCGCCCCAGGCCAGGCCGCCAAAAAGCAGGTAGAAGACGCCCAGCATGGCGCAGGCCATCAGCCCCGAGACCGCCTGCATCGCGATCGGGTCCACGTCCTTGGCGACTTGTCGTGTGACCAGCATGAAAAGCGAGAAGACCACGGCCACGAAAAGCGGCAACAGCGCCAGCCAGCCCACTTGCGCAAAGCTGGGCTGGATCACCAGAAGCGTGCCGATAAAGCCCACGGTGCAGGCGATCAGGCGGCGGGGGCCGACCTCTTCATGCAGGATATATTTGCCCAAAAGCAGCATGATGAAAGGCATGACAAAGGCGATGGCCACGGTGTCGGCCAGCGGCATGAAGCGCAGCGCGGTGAACATGGCGCCAATGCCCAGCATGTGAAACACCGTTCTGAGCGCGATCAGCCGGATCACCCGCGGGCTCATCGCGAAGCTGCGGGCGGTGAAGACCACCAGCGGGATCAGCAGTGCTGCCTGCACCCCGAAGCGGGTCAGCAGCAGCTGGCCCAGCGGGATCGTGTCGCCCAACGCCTTGGCCAGCGCGTCGCCCATTGGGGCCAGCACGCAAAACCCCAGCATCAGCAGGATGCCAAGCGAGGGGCGGTCGGCCTGTCTTGCGGCGATGAAATCCGTCATGCCCCGACGCTAGGAGCGCGGCGGGGCATTGTCACGCGTGAAAGCCTGTGCGGCGGGGGCTTCACATTCCCGCCCGCTGCTTCTATGGGTCACGCTGATCTCAACTCGCGGAGCAGGTTCCATGCAGGGCAGCGCAAATCTCAATATCATGGTCAAGGCCGCCTTCGCCGCCGGGCGCAGTCTGGCAAAGGATTTTCGCGAGGTTGAGAACCTTCAGGTCTCGATGAAAGGGGCCGGGGATTTTGTGTCAAAAGCCGATACTGCCGCCGAGCAGATCATCCGCGACATGCTGATGGAGGCGCGCCCCACCTATGGCTGGCTGGGCGAGGAAAGTGCCGCGGTCGAAGGCAAGGACCCGACGCGGCGCTGGATCGTGGACCCGCTGGACGGGACCACGAATTTTCTGCACGGTATGCCGCATTGGGCCGTGTCCATCGCGCTGGAGCATAAGGGCGAGATCGTGGCGGCGGTGGTCTATGACCCGGCCAAGGACGAGATGTTTCACGCCGAAAAGGGGCAGGGCTGCTGGCTGAATGACAAGACCCGGTTGCGGGTCTCGGGCCGGTCACGGATGATCGAGAGCGTGTTCGCAACCGGCGTGCCTTTCGCGGGCGGCAAATACCTGCCTGCAACGCTGCAGGACCTGGCAGGGCTGATGCCCGAATGCGCAGGTGTGCGCCGCTGGGGTGCGGCGGCGCTGGATTTGGCCTATGTGGCCGCCGGGCGCTATGACGGCTATTGGGAGCGCGGCCTCAATATCTGGGACATTGCGGGCGGGGTGTTGCTGGTCAAGGAGGCGGGCGGCTTCATCGAGCCGATCCGCGAGGGGCAGAACATCTTGGAAGACGGCCACCTGATCTGCGCCAACCCCGATATTTTCGCCCCCTTCGCCAAGGTGATCCGCGCGCGCGACTGACCTAACTGACCTAATTGTGCTGCGCACGTGATGCTTTTGCGTTCTTGGAGAGCTCTGCTCTCCGCCACGCGGGCATCCTCTCGAGGGTATTTATGAAGCAGTGATGGTGGCTGTGCCGGCCTGCATGTCGCCTTTGGCGCGGTCAAAACGCAGGTAAGCCAGACCCTTGTTGCCCGCAACCGTGTGCAGGGTGCCGACCGGTTTGCCATCTGCGGTGATCGCTGTGCCGGGGGTCGCCTCGCCTGCGATCGTGACGCGGGCCAACCCCTTGCGCAGCTCGGTTTTGTGCTTCATGCGCGCGGTGACCTCCTGGCCGACATAGCAGCCTTTCTTGAAATCGACGCCATTGAGGGCTTCGAAATTCATCTCGAGGATGTAGCTGTCATCGGGTGCCAGCTCCAGCCCTGTCTCGGGGATCATATGGGCCACGCGGATTGCGTCCCAGTCGAGGCTGGGCGCCACGGCCTCTGCCCTGTAGGCCCGCCAGCCCAGAGCAGGGTTGCGCGGGTCGGTGAAGGCGCCGCGCGGTGTTGGCCCCAGCCCGCGGGAGACGCTCATCTCAACCGGCGCAATCACCACATCGGCGCGCAGGCGGTACATGGTGAGGCGTTTCAGAAGCGCCGGGGCGAGTGCTTCGGCCACGTCGATCAGGATCGCGTCATCATCGGGAACCAGAAAGAAATCGGCGAGGTATTTGCCCTGCGGCGACAAAAGTGCCGCATAGACCAGCCCGTCTTTCAGCCCGGCCACGTCATTGGTGACCAGCCCTTGCAGGAATGCCACCCGGTCCGCGCCGGTGAGGTGCAGGACCTGCCTGTTCTTTATGCGCTCGCCCGGCATCTTCGCCCTCCCGCTTTGGTGATGGGTATCATATAGGGGGCGGGTGACGCTTCCAACAGGGGCCTTATGCCTGCTCATTTGTCGATTGTGATCCCGGTGCTGAACGCGGCTGACGCCCTGCCTGCGACGCTGGACAGCCTGCTGCCCGGGGTGGCGCAGGGGGTGATCCGCGAGGTGATCGTCAGCGACGGGGGCAGTGCGGATGCGACGGTGCAGCTGGCCCGCGATGCGGGCTGCGAGGTGGTGACGGGCCCTGCCGGGCGCGGCGGGCAGTTGGGCCGTGGGGCAGCGGCCGCGCGGGGGGCGTGGCTGTTGTTTCTTCATGCTGACACGCATCTGCCGCCCGCATGGGTGGGGGCGGTGTGCACGCATCGCGACCCGGAACGCGCCGGGTATTTCCGGCTGTCCTTCCGCTCGGATGCCGTGATGGCGCGGGTGGTGGCGGCGGGGGCAAATCTGCGCTGCCGCCTCTTCGGGCTGCCTTACGGGGATCAGGGGCTGCTGATCTCGCGTGCGCTTTATGACGCGGTGGGGGGCTATTCCGATATTGCATTGATGGAGGATGTGGCCCTTGCACGCGCGCTGAAAGGCCGCCTTGTGGCGCTGCCCGAGACGGTCAGCACAGATGCGTCGCGCTACCAGCGGGGCGGCTGGGGGCGGCGCAGCGCGCGCAACCTGTGGACCCTGGCGCGGTATCTGGGCGGGGCCGACCCCACAAAACTTGCTCGGAGCTATCACAAAACCTGATCCTTGGATGATTGACCGCCCTGCGGGGGCGGCATACCTCTTGGGGCGTCACATGCAGAAGGACCGCATCGATGTCGCTTTCCCAAGGCCGCCACACGCTTTCCATTCCCGGCCCGTCGGTGATGCCCGACCGGGTGTTGCAGGCCATGCACCGGGCCGCGCCCAACATCTATACCGGGCCGCTGATCGATCTGGCGGCCACGCTGGGGCCTGATCTCAAGGCCATCGCCAGAACCTCGGGCGATGTGGCGATGTATATCGGCAATGGCCATGCGGTCTGGGAGGCGTCGCTGGCCAATGTGCTGGCCCCCGGCGACCGGGTGCTGGTGCCTGCGACGGGCAATTTTTCGCATGGCTGGGCGGGGATGGCGCAGAAGATGGGGATCAAGACCCAGATGATCGAATATGGCCGCCGCGCCGCGCTGGACCCGGCGGATATTGCCGCAGCCCTTGAGGCCGACACGGATCATGCCATCAAGGCGGTGCTCTGCGTGCAGACCGACACGGCGACATCCGTGAAATCAGACGTGGCGGCGTTGCGGGTGGCGATGGATGCCACGGGCCACCCGGCGCTGCTGATGGTCGATTGCATCGCCTGCCTTGGCTGCGACGAGATGCAGATGGACGCCTGGGGCGTCGATGTGGTGGTGGCGGGTTGCCAGAAGGGGCTGATGACGCCACCGGGCATGGGGTTCGTGTTCTTCAACGCCAAGGCCGCCGCCGCGCGCGCGCGGATGGCGCGTGTGTCGAGCTATTGGGACTGGACCCCGCGCGCCAACCCGACGGAGTTCTGGCAATATTGGTGCGGCACCGCGCCCACGCATCATCTGTACGGGCTGCGCGAGGCGCTGGATATGATCGTGCATGAAGAGGGGGTCGAGGCCGTCTGGGCGCGTCACGCCACACTGGCACGCGCCGTTTGGGCCGCGTTCGAGGCCTGGGGCGCGGAAGGCCCGATTGAGCTGAATATCGCGGATGCGGCGATCCGCTCCAATGCCGTGACCTCTGTGCGGATCGGGGCGGAACACGGCACCCGCCTGCGCAACTGGCTGACCGAGGAGGCGGGCGTCACGCTGGGCATTGGGCTGGGCATGGCCACCAAGGAGGACCCCAAATCCGAGGGGTTTTTCCGCGTCGGCCATATGGGCCATCTCAACACGCATATGCTGATGGGCACGCTGGGCTCTGTTCAGGCGGGGCTGGTGGCGCTGGATATTCCGCATGGGGCCGGTGGGCTTGATGCGGCGGCAAAAGTGTGCGCTGAGGGGTAGCTATTTCTTTTTTGGTTCGACGGGCCTTTGGCCCGCCGATCCGTTGGGGGCGCGTCCATTGCCCTTGGGAAATGGCGCATAAAAAGATGCGCCCCCAAACACCCGTTTTTTGGGGCTCTGCCCCGTCTCGGCCTGAAACTGTCCTCGACAGTTTCCAAGACGGCCTCGACCCCCCGGAGTATTTTCAACCAAATGGAAACACGGGGGGTAGGGCGCTTGGCAGGGCCTTAGGCTGCTTTGGCGGGATCAAACCGCTCGTAGAAACTTTCGCCGTCCTTGGCCATCGCCTCCAGCAGGTCGGGGGCCTTGAACCGCGGGCCGTGTTTTTTGGCCAGCGCGTTGGTGGTCTCGGCGGCCCAGGGTGTGCCGACCATGTCGAGCCAGGAGAGCGGCCCGCCGGACCAGGGGGCAAAACCCCAGCCCAGAATGGCGCCCACATCGCCTTCGCGAATGTCCATCAGCACGTCTTCCTCGATGGCGCGGACGGCCTCCAGCACCTGCGCGAAAAGCAGGCGGTTCTGCACCTCGGACAGGTCGGGCTGGTCGTCCGAGACCGGGTATTTGGCCGCCAGCCCGTCCCATAAGAGCTGGCGTTTGCCCTTCTCGTCATAGGCGTAGAAGCCGGCATTGGTCTTGCGGCCCAGACGGCCTTCGGCCTCCATCCAGAACAGGATTTCGTCCACCGCGTCGTCATAGGCGTCGCCCATTGCGGCTTTGGTGGCCTTGGCAATCTTGACGCCCAGATCGACGCTGGTTTCATCCACCAGCTGCAGCGGGCCCAGCGGCATACCGACCAGCTTGGCGGCGTTCTCGATCAACGCGGGCTCCACGCCCTCGGTGACCATGCGGATGCCCTCATTGATATAGGGGATGATGCAGCGGTTGGCGTAGAAGAAGCGGGCGTCATTGACCACGATCGGGGTCTTGCGGATCTGGCGGACGAAATCCAGCGCCTTGGCGGTGGCGCGGTCGCCGGTTTTGGCGCCCTTGATGATCTCGACCAGCAGCATCTTGTCCACCGGCGAGAAGAAATGGATGCCGATGAACTGCTCCTCATTGTTGGACGCCTTGGCCAGCTCCGTGATCGGCAGGGTGGAGGTGTTGGTGGCGAATATGCAATCCGGGCCAACGGCTGCCTGCACCTTCTTGGTGACCTCGGCCTTGACGCCGACATCCTCGAACACGGCCTCCACGATCAGGTCGCAGCCCTTCAAGGCGTCGTAATCGGTGGTGGCGTTGATCAGGCCAAGCACGGCCTCTTTCTTTTCTTCGGTGGCCTTCTTGCGGGCAATGCCCTTGTCCATATAGGCCTCTGTGTAGGCCTTGCCCTTGTCGGCGGCCTCCTGTTTGGCGTCGATCAGCACGACCTTGATGCCGGCCAGCGCCGAGACCAGCGCGATGCCGGCGCCCATCATGCCCGCGCCGATGATGCCGACCTTCTTGACCGATTGGTCTTCAACACCCGCGGGGCGCACGGCGCCTTTTTCCAGCGCCTCCTTGTTGATGAAAAGCGAGCGGATCATCGCGCCGGAAGACGGGTTCAGAAGGACATTGGTGAACCAGCGCGCCTCGATCTTAAGCGCGGTGTCAAAGGGCACCATCGCGCCCTCATAAACAGCCGAAAGCAGCGCCTTGGCCGCCGGGTAGACGCCCTGGGTCTTGCCATGCACCATCGCCGAGGCCCCCACGAAGGTCATGAACCCCGCCGGGTGATAGGGCGCGCCGCCGGGCATCTTGTAGCCCTTTTCGTCCCAGGGTTTCACGATATTTGGCTCGGACAGCACCCATTCCTTGGCCTTTGCCAACAGCTCCTCTGCGGGGACAACCTCGTCGACCAGACCCGCCATCTGCGCTTTTTTCGGATCACTCAGCTTGCCTTCCAGCAGGAAAGGCGAGGCCGCCATTGCGCCCATTTTGCGCACCAGCCGCGTGGTGCCGCCCATGCCGGGGAAGATGCCGACCATGATCTCGGGCAGGCCGATCTTGGCTTTGGGGTTATCGGCCACAAAGATACGGTGGCAGGCCAGCGGGATCTCGAAGCCGATGCCGAGGCCCGTGCCCTGCATGGCACAGGCAATCGGTTTGCCGCCCTTGTTCTTGTCATCCATGCCGCCGCGCTCGATCTTGCGCAGCATCTGGTGGGTGGCCATCAGCCCGTCCATCAGCCCCTTGGCGGGGTTGTCGCCTGCCGATTGCTTCATCTTGGCGATGATGTTGAGGTCCATCCCGCCCGCAAAAGAGCCCTCCTTGCCCGAGGTTACGATCACGCCCTTGATGGCGTCATCGGCCAGCACCTGGTCGATCAGCGCGTCAAGGTCCTCAAAACCCTGCTGGTTCATCACGTTCATGGATTTGCCAACCGTGTCCCAGGTGATGGTGGCCACGCCGTCGGCGTCAGTGCTTAGGGTGAAGTCGGTCATGGGATCGCATCCTTTTTTGTATCTCTTGCAGCGTGATCAGCGTGGTGCTGGGCTCAGGCCGGTCATATGGAAATGTGTCATTGGCAACGGTGTTGGTGACCGAGGACATCCGCCAGCGCGTGCTGACGCGCGACAGGATGTAGCGGCAGTCAAAAGGTCCAAGTTTGACCTCATCCTCGGTGCCGATTGTGGTGGTGTGGTAGCCGCAAATCTGGGTGGGGCTGATAAACTCCGCGCGGGTGGCGCGGCGGCGGAACACGGTGATGCCCAGATCCCTGATCTGCTCGGTCAGCATGTCGAAAAACGGCCGGATGCCGTCGGGGCCGTCGATCTGCTGGTCGACATGATTGATATGGACGGTATGGGGGAAGGCGCAAAGCGCGCACCAGCCCTCGAAATCATTCTCCATATTGGTCAGGGTCAGGCGGTCCAGATAGGTCTGGTAGATTGACATCGGCGAGGTGCTCTTGCGGCGCGCATCCGCCTCGGGGCTGACATCTTGCCAGTCGGGCTTGGCATCGGCCAAAACACGCGGCGACATCACCGGCCAGCGGTCATTTTGCACGGCGCTGTCCATCGCGGTGATCCGCCAATGCCCGTCAACCCGCGCCAGGGTCGTGCGGTTTTCGTAATCCGGCACCACTTTCTCGGAATTTCGCATGATATGGGTGACGTGGTAGCCCTGAATGTAATTCTCGCTCAGAAACTCCGCCTTATGGGCCAGCCGGATGTAGTTATTCACGCCCATAGAGACGAGGTTCTGGTGGAATATCTTGCGGCTCTTGAGCCAGTCTTCCCTGGTCTCGATGATGAAGTTCTCCTTCATGGTCGAGATGCGCAGCGGAAATTTGACGCCCGCGCACAGCGCCTCGGGGTCGTAGCGCAGGGCGGCCTCTGACAGGCGGTCGAGCACCTCCTGGTAGATGGCGCAGGCGGCCTCGTCGGCGCTGGTGTCGGTGCTAAGGGTCAAGGGCGCTGCCATCCTTTCTGGTAAAGCTGAATATGCCATCGGCCTGGGTGACCATCATGTCTTCGTCGCTGTAATAGCCGGTTTCGGTCGCGGTCCGGGTGCCGACCACCACAAAGGCCGCCTGCGCCTGGCTTTTGTTCTGGATGGTGTGGCCATTGGCGTCGCCCGCCGGGAAGGCGGCGCAGTCGCCCGGATGCAGCAGGGTTTCGCCGTGGTCGTCGATCAGGGTGCAGACCCCTTCGGTGACCACCAGAAACTCGTCCTGCTCGACATGCCAATGGCGCAGCGACGACAGGGCGCCGGGGGCCAGCCGCACCAGATTGACCCCGAATTGCGACAGCCCGCTGACATCGCCCAGCCGTATCTGGCTGCGCCCGTCCATCAGGGCGGCGCGGTGGCCGGGATAGCCCGAGCCGGTCTCGACGGGCAGGGCGTCTATGTCGATCTTGGGCATCGGACCTTCCTTCCTCCGAACCGCTCAGACGCGCTCGATGATGGTGGCCGCTCCCATGCCGGAGGCCACACAAAGCGTGGCCAGCCCGACCTCCTTGTCGGAGCGTTCCAGCTCGTCCAGAAGCGTGCCGAGGATGATCGCGCCGGTGGCGCCCAGCGGGTGGCCCATCGCGATCGAGCCGCCATTGACGTTGACCTTGTCGGCGTCCACGTCAAAGGCCTGCATGAACCGCAGCACGACCGAGGCAAAGGCCTCATTGACCTCAAAGAGGTCAACATCCGACATGCTCATGCCCGATTGCTTCATGATATGCTCGGTCACGGGCACGGGGCCGGTCAGCATGATCGTGGGGTCGGTGCCGATCTTGGCGGTGGCCCGGATACGGGCGCGCGGCTTGAGCCCGTGGGCCTCGCCAAATGCCTTGGAGCCGATCAGCACGGCGGCCGAGCCGTCCACAATCCCGGATGAGTTGCCCGCATGGTGGACATGGTTGATCTTCTCCAGATGCGGGTATTTCATCAAGGCCACCTTGTCGAAGCCCGGCATCACCTCGCCCATCGCCTGAAAGGCGGGGTTCAGCGCGCCCAGTGACTGCATGTCGGTCTGGGGGCGCATATATTCGTCATGGTCGAGGATCGGCAGGCCGTTCTGGTCCTTGATCTCCACGACCGTGTTGGCAAAGCGCTTGTCATCCCAGGCGGCCTTGGCCCGGCGCTGGCTTTCGGCGCCCAGCTGGTCCACATCCTCGCGGCTGAACCCGTATTGGGTGGCGATGATGTCGGCGGCAATGCCCTGCGGGACAAAGTAGGATTTCATCGCAATGGAGGGGTCCACCGCAATCGCCGCCCCGTCCGAGCCCATCGGCACGCGGCCCATCATCTCGACGCCGCCCGCGATATAGCCCTCGCCCGCGCCGCCCTTGACCTGATTGGCGGCCAGGTTCACCGCCTCCAGCCCGGAGGCGCAGAAGCGGTTGACGCTGAGGCCCGGGATGCGCTCGTCAAGATCGGAGGCAAGAACGGCGGTCCGTGCCAGGCAGCCGCCCTGCTCCATGACCTGGGTGGCGTTGCCCCAGATCACGTCCTCGACCGCATGGCCCTCCAGCCCGTTGCGCTCCTTTATGGCATTGAGAATTTGCGCCGAGAGCCGGGCGGCGGTGACCTCGTGAAGGGCGCCGTCCTTGCGGCCCTTGCCACGCGGAGACCGCACGGCGTCGTAGATATAGGCATCAGCCTCAGAGTTGGGCATTTGGGAGTCCTTCCATCATATTGAGCACGCCCAGCCAGACCAGCACGCTGCACAGCAGCGCCCCGATCCCGAAGGGCATCTTGTAGGGGGCGAGGGGGGAAATCATCTCGCCGAATTTCGGTGTTCGCAGCATCAATACCAAAGCGGCCAGCAGGCCCGGGATCACGATCCCGATGCCCCATGTGCCGCCCATCAACAACATTCCAAAGGCGCACCAGGCGGCAAACATCGCCACGGCGCTGCCAAATTTATCGCCGCTGTCCTCAATGCGGATCAGCGCCAGCGTCACGGCACAAAGTGCCATGCCACATATGAATGCCGCAAGGATCATATGTGCGCCTGCCGGGGCCGGGGCGGCAAACCCTGCGAAATATGGGGGCTGCGCCTCATCCGGGATAGGCCCGCTGCATCAGGTCATAGGGGTGTTTCCAGCCCGGTGTCTCGCTGATCCGGGTCAGCCAGGCATCAATATTGGGCCAGTCCGTGCGCGCAAAACCGAAGGGCTCGTCATAAAACAAATAGCTGCAATTCGAGATATCGGCCACGCTCAGGCTGTCGCCCGCAATCCAGTCGCGCCCGGCCAGATGGTCGTCCAGCACCTTATAGGCGGCTTGCAGACGGCCCTGCAAAAAGCCGATCACCTCTTTGGGGCGTTTTTCCTCGGGCAGGAAATTCATCAGGAACCGGGTCACGCCGGCCTGCGAGGACATTTTGTGATTGTCCCACAAAACCCAGCGCAGCACCTCGTATTTGTCCTGCGCCGCGCCGCCCAGCTTGCCGGTCTGATCCACGATATATTGCTGGATTACGCCCGATTGGGTCAGCGTCAGCGCGCCGTCAACCAGCACCGGCGCTTCACCCATCGGGTTGATCTCGCGAAACGCGTCGCTGCGGGCCGCGCCCTTGAAAAAGTCGATAAAGACCGGCTCCCATGCCACGCCTGCCAGTTCCAGGGTCAGGGCGGCCTTATAGGCATTTCCGCTTTCGCCAAAGCAATGCAGTTTCATCATGGTCGCGCGCTCCGCAATTTGTGAGGGGGGGATTTGAGTATTTTTGGCAAAAAGAAGCCCAAAGCCCTGATCCGGTAACCGCGCATTAAGGTTAACGCGCCCATGCTGGGGATGCGGTACAGGCTGGAGAGCTGATGGCCGTGCAAGGAGAAGCCACCCTGCTGGTCCTCACGGGAGACCGAGGCAGGGCCGCAGGGTGCCTTCGACGCGCAGCAGGTTTTGGCTTCTCTTTGCCAAAAATACTCATATCCAGACAGCACAGCCAGGCGGGACGTCATTTTTTGCGCGCCTCCAGCTCGGAATTGAAAATGCGCAGCCGATGGGTGAGGTTTTCCTCATCCATCACCGAGCCAAAGTTTTCGAACAGAAAGGACAGCGCCTCGCCCTCATCCAGCCCGGCCTCGGCGCTGAATTTCTTCAACTTGCGCCAGGCATCCTCAGAGAGCGCGAGGTTCACGCGGCGGGTCAGTTTCAGGCGTCTTGGCATAGGCAACGGCTCCGAATGCACAGGGGCGGGGCTGGGGCAGGGCAAGAGCAGGGTAGGCGCAAACACCCACCCACACTCTAGAAGCTTGCGGCGTCCAGTGACATCACAGTATCGGCACCGCTCTCGATACGGGTCAGATGCATGGCCGTGGCGGGCAGCTGCCGGACCATATAATAACGCCCGGTGGCGATTTTGGTCTCGTAGAATTCCGTGTCCGACGCGCCGGCCTCCAGTGCCAGTTTTGCCGCCTTCGCCATCCGGGTCCACATCAGGCCAAGACAGACATGGCCGTGGCGGGCAGCTGCCGGACCATATAATAACGCCCGGTGGCGATTTTGGTTTCGTAGAATTCCGTGTCCGACGCGCCGGCCTCCAGTGCCAGTTTTGCGGCCTTCGCCATCCGGGTCCACATCAGGCCAAGGCAGACATGGCCCATCATATGCATGAAGTCATAGGAGCCCGCCAGCGCGTGGTTGGGGTTCTTGACCCCGTTCTGCATGAAATACATGCCCGCCGCCTGCAAATCCTTGGAGGCCGCTTTCAAAGGCGCGATGAACTCCTTGTCAAACGCCTCGTCACCGGAGTTTTCCTTGATGAAGGTTTTGACCATCTCGAAGAAGGCCATGACATGTTTGCCGCCATCCTGCGCCAGCTTGCGGCCCACCAGATCCAGCGCCTGCACGCCGTTGGCGCCCTCATAGATCATCGCGATCCGGGCGTCGCGGGCGAATTGCGACATGCCCCATTCCTCGATATAGCCGTGGCCGCCATAGACCTGCTGCGCGGCGGTGGCGTATTCAAAGCCCTTATCCGTCAGGAAGCCCTTGATCACCGGGGTCATCAGCGAGATCAGCCCGTCAGCCTCGGCATCCTCGTTCTTATGGGCCCGGTCAATCAGGGATGCGCCCCAGAACACAAAGGCCCGCGCGCCTTCCACGAAGGATTTCTGGTCCATCAGGTTGCGGCGAATGTCAGGATGCACGATCAGCGGGTCGGCAGGTTTGTCAGGAAAGGCGTCGCCGGTGACCGCGCGGCCCTGCAGCCGGTCATTGGCGTACCAGGCCGCGTTTTCATAGGCGACGGCGGCTTGTGCGTAGCCTTGCAGCCCCACGCCCAGACGGGCCTCGTTCATCATGGTGAACATGGCGCGCATCCCTTTATGCTCGGTGCCCAGCAGGTAGCCGGTGGCCTCGTCATAATTCATCACGCAGGTCGAGTTGCCGTGGATGCCCATCTTTTCTTCGATATTGCCCACCGACACGCCGTTGCGCTCGCCAAGGCTGCCATCGTCATTGACCATGAATTTCGGCACGATGAACAGCGACACGCCCTTGATGCCTTCGGGGCCGCCCTCGATCTTGGCCAGAACCAGATGGATGATGTTGTCGGCCATGTCATGCTCGCCCGCCGAGATGAAAATCTTCTGGCCGGAGATCTTGTAGCTGCCGTCGCTTTGCGGGGCGGCCTTGGTGCGCATGAGCCCGAGATCGGTGCCGCAATGGGGCTCGGTGAGGTTCATGGTGCCGGTCCAGTCGCAGGACACCATCTTGGGCAGATAGGTCTGCTTTTGCTCATCGGTGCCGTGGGCGTGGATGGCGGAATAGGCGCCATGCGTCAGGCCCTGATACATGTTGAAGGCCATGTTGGCCGACACCATCATCTCGCCGACCGCGGTGCCCATCAGGTAGGGCAGGCCCTGGCCGCCATAATCAGGGTCGCAATCCAGCGCGGTCCAGCCGCCCTCCTTCATCTGGTCGAAGGCCGCTTTGAACCCTTTGGGGGTGCGCACCACGCCGTTTTCCAGCACGCAGCCCTCCTGGTCGCCGACCGCGTTGAGGGGTTGCAGCACCTCGGAGGAGATCTTGCCGGCCTCCTCCAATATGGCGGAGGTGAAATCCGCGTCCAGCTCGTCATATCCCGGCACGTCCTGTTTGGTCACATCAAGGACTTCGTGCAGTACGAATTGCATGTCTTTCACTGGGGCGGTGTAGGTCGGCATAGTTCCTCCGGTCGGTGTGTTAGCCCGCTGCGGCGCGGGGGGTGGTGTCTTTCTCCAGCGAGGCGAGCATCTTTTCGCCCCAGCGCAGTTGCACGCTGAGCTCTTCGATGGCGTCTCCCAATTCGTCACGCTGTCGGATCATATCCGCCAGCCTAGCTTGGCCGATTTCGTATGTCTTGGCCAGTTGGGTCGCCTGCTGGTCGTCGAGGTGGTACATGTCCAGAAGCTGGCGGATCTCTTCGAGCGAGAAACCAAAGCGTTTGCCGCGCATGATCAGCTTCAGCCGGGCGCGGTCGCTTTTGTTATACAGCCGCCGCTGGCCGTCCCGTGTCGGGAAGATCAGCTCCTTGGCCTCATAAAAGCGCAAGGCGCGGGGGGTGACCCCAAAGGCGTCGCACATTTCGCGGATCGTCATAATTTCCTCGGTCATGGTGTCGTCCTCACATTGCCGAAACTTATACGTCTGTCGTGTCAGTACGGCTGATCTGAGAGTAACACCTGCATCTTACAACTCGTGTTGACGTTAACGTAAATGAAACGTGACGTCATTCCGCATATGACGAAATATCGGCAAAGCTCGGCCCGACCAGCACGACATTTTCTGTCGCGACCAAAGCGCTTTGAACGCATATATATAAGGGGAAGTGACGCGGCTTTGCGTCATATATGAGTTTTGGATGCTAAAAAGATGTCCCTTGGGTCAACTTGCCTTGAGATCACGTTCAACGCAGTCGCGAAGCTCCTGTAACTCGGCAATGGCTTCCTCGATCTGGCGGTTTCGTGATTGCAATTCCTCCAGCTGGGCGTCCGCCAGCTCGATCCAGGCGGTCATCTGCGTCTGATTCTGGTGGTCGGTATTGTAGAGGTCGAGCCATTGCCGGATGTCCTCAAGGGAAAAGCCAAACCGGCGGCCCCGCATGATCAGCTCCATCCGGGCGATCTCGCGGGCATGGTAGAACCGCGCCCGGCCGTCGCGCTCCGGCTGGAGCAGCTCAATATATTCGTAATACCGCAATGTCCGGGGTGTGACGTCAAATTTGGCGCACATTTCCTTGAAGGTGAGGCGGGTTTCGGACATAGGTAAAAGCGGGTCTTTCTTGGCAGGCCCCCTTATATTGCCGCGCGAAACGCGTTTTGCCTAGTAGAAATTGACGTAACGTCAATGTGACTTTTTGACTTTCGTGAAGTTCGGTCTTGCGGGGCCTTGCTCGGGCGGCGTTAGATATGCGGGCTGACCTAGCCAGAAATGACCCGTTCCATGCCCGCTGCAGACCCCGCCAAAATCGCCAGGCAATTCATCGAAGCGATCCCGTTTTCCAAGGCCCTGTCCATGTCGCTTGACGAGATCGGGGAGGGGCGGGCGGTGATCTCCATGCCCTATGACGCAGAGCTTGTGGGCGATCCCGCCACGGGCGTCATCCACGGCGGGGCGGTCTCGGCGCTGATGGATACATGCAGCGGTGCGGCCGTGATGAGCCATCCCGATATGCCTGTCTCCACCGCGACCATTGATCTGCGGATCGACTATATGCGTGCGGCGACACCCGGCCAGCGCATCCGCACGGAGGCGTCCTGCTACCACGTCACCCGCTCCGTCGCCTTTGTGCGCGCCACCGCCTGGGACGAGGATGCCAAGCGCCCCGTGGCCTCCGCCACCGGGGCCTTCACCTTTCAACGCGCGGAGAAACGCGCCAGGACGGGGGCTGCGTCATGAAGCGTCATGAACCCGTGCAGGTCGTCAAGACCCGCCGCGACGCGCTCCTGGCGCGGCTTGTCGGCACGGTGCCCTACATTCGGTTTCTGGGCGTCACCATTGACCGGCGCGGCGACGAGCTGACGGCCATGCTGCCCTTTCACCCCAAGCTGGTGGGCAACCCGGCGCTGCAGGCGCTGCATGGCGGGGCGACCGCGTCCTTTCTGGAAGTGACCTCGATCATCGAACTGAGCTGGGCCTCGCTATGGGCCGATCTTGAGGCGGGCCATATCGACCCAGAGACCGACACGCTGCCGCCCTTGCCCAAGACCATCGATTTCACCGTGGATTACCTGCGCTCCGGGCTGCCGCGCGACGCCTATGCGCGGGCGCGGATCAACCGCTCGGGGCGGCGCTATGCCTCGGTCCATGTCGAGGCGTGGCAGGACAATCGCGCGCGGCTCTTTGCGCAGGCGACGGGCCATTTCCTGATGCCCGCGAAAGACGATCCCGCGAAAGAAAACCCCGCGAAAGAAAAGCCTGCCAAAAAAGACCCGGCCAAAGATCAAAGCCGTGACTAGCGGGCCTGC
>CALFWN010000073.1 GCA_937928335.1 uncultured Litoreibacter sp.
GTGATCGCCGCCAGCGCCTCGGCATGGCTCAGCGTGACCGCGCCTGCCACGGTGATCGGGGCCATCGCCCCCATAAGGGTAAACGGCGTCACAATCGACACCTGCCCCGCGCGGGCAAAATCAATCAGCCCTTGCGCCATCGGAATGTCCAGAGTGCGCGGGCTGTTGGTGTTGATGATCGTGTAGCTATGCGGCTCGGCCTGAAACTCCGCATCAGACAGGCCGCGAAAGTCGCGCAGCATCTCGAAACTTTCCGCCACCTGCGGGCTGCCACGCGAGAAGATGAAGGGCAGCTTGTCCGACAGGGTCAGCTGCGCCTCCATCGTGAAATAATGGCGCAGATGGGTGGCAATGTCCTGCGGCTCGATCAGCGGCGGCATCATCTGGAACACGTCGAAATGCTGCGTCAGCTGGATCAGCTCGCGAAAGTCACGGCCCGAGCCGGGCCTGCGACCGCGCTCCAGATCGGTGGCATGTGGTGCCCCTGCGCCGGGTTGAAACACCAAAGCGCCCAGCTCCAGCAACACGTCGCGGTCAGCCGCGCCCGCGCGGCACAGGATGAAGCGCGGCGCAGAGGCCAGCGCGGCCTCCACCATCTCGCGACCGATATAGACCATGTCGCCATCGACCTTTGCGCCGCCCTGTTTGAACAGCGCGCGCGCCTCGGGCAGCAGGACCTTGACGCCAAGCTCCTCCAGCGTGCGCAGGGCGGTGTTGTGCATCTCCGCGATCTGATCGGCGGAGAACACCTCCATCGGCGGGAACGGGTTTTTCAGCCGCCGGTAATTGACCTCGCGCTGCACGGGCGCGGCTTTCGCCTCCGCCCTGCCCCGCCTATGGGGTCGTCTGCCGCTTTTGCGAGCTCCGTCGCTCACCCGCGCATCGCTTTGCCTGTGGGATCATAGGGCGAGGCCGCGATGACCTTCGCCTTGCGTTCAACGCCTACGACATGAACGCTCAGATCTGTCCCCTCGCCCGCCGCCGCGACATCGACCATCGCCATTGCGAGTGATTTACCCAGCGTATGGCCGTAGCCGCCGGAGGTGACAAAACCCACCATCTTGCCGTCTTTCCACACCGGCTCATAGCCGCTGGCATCGGCATTCCCGGCCGCGATTTCCAAAGGCACCACCACCTGCGCGGGGCCGTTGCCGTCGCGCTCAGCGAGGGCGGCTTTCTTGCCGTTGAACGCGGGCTTGGACCAGTCGATCCAGCGATCCATGCCGGTTTGCGCGGCGGTATAGCCTTGGGTGAACTCGGCGCTCCAGATGCCGAAACTTTTCTCCAGCCGCAGGCTCAGCAGCGCGTTGAAGCCATATTCGCAGATGCCCAGATCCGCGCCTGCCTCCAGGAGCATTTTGCGCAGCCCGATATGTTCCGCCGCCTTGCAGTGGATTTCATAGCCCAGCTCCCCGGCAACCGAGAGCCTGCCGATCTTGACGCGGAGCAGCCCCAGATCGAAGCTGCCACAGCCCATGAAGGGCAGATCAGCAATCGCGCCATCAGTAATTTTCTCCAGCACTTTCAGGCTGTTGGGCCCGGCGAGGCTGAAACCCACAATGTCGTCGGACAGATCGCGCACAGCGACATCTGCCCCCATGTGATCGTTGAACCAGCGCAGATGCCAGTCGCGCAGGTAGTAGCTGCCCATGATCCAATAGGAGCCATCATCCCAGTTAAAGACCGTCAGATCGCCCTTCATCTTGCCCTCGGAGCTGAGCATCGGAGCCAGCCGCGCGCGGCCGGGGCCGGGCAGTCTGGAGGCCAGAAGCTGGTCAAGCCATGCCTGCGCCCCTGCGCCCGAGACCTCGAACCGGGAGAAGCCGGAAATATCCAGCAGCCCGACATTCTCGCGCACCGCCTTGCATTCAGCGGCCACGATGTCATGTGCGTTGGAGCGTTTCAGCGAGGGGGTTTCCTCGAATTCCGGGTTGGGCGCGAAATACAAAGGCACCTCCAGCCCGTAGCTTGCCCCCCAGCGGCACCCGGCGGCGGACATGTCGCTATAGGCCGGAGCCATTTTCAGCGGGCGGCCTGCGGGCAGTTGCTCATTGGGATAGGTCATCACGAAACGGCGGGTATAGAACTGCCCGGTGGTCTCGCGGATGAAGCGCCTGTTCTGGGCGTAATCGCCATAGCGGGAGACATCCATGCCGAACACATCCGCCTCAGGCTCGCCGTGGATCATCCATTCGGCCAGCGACTTGCCGACACCGCCGCCTTGCAGGAAGCCCGCCATCACCGCGCAGGCGCACCAATAGCCCGGCTTGCCCTGCACGGGGCCGACCAGCGGGTTGCCATCAGGCGAGAAGGTGAACGCCCCGTTCACCCATGTTTTGACGCCGGTATGTTGCAGCGCGGGGTAGCGTTCAAAGCCCAGGATCAGCTCATTCTCGATCCGGTCGGTCTGCTCCTGAAACAGCTCCATACCGTAATCCCACGGCGCGCCATCCATTGCCCAATGCTCGTGATTGATCTCGTAAATGCCCAGCAGGATGCCCTTCTGGTCCTGCCGCATATAGGTGAAACCCTCAAGGTCCACCGTCATCGGCACCTCGAACTCCAGCTCTTCCAGCTCCGCAATCGTGTCGGAGATCAGGTAATGGTGCTTGAGCGGCGAGACCGGCAGCTCAACCCCTGCCATGCGCCCCACCTGCTTGGCCCAGAGGCCTGCGGCATTGACCACATGCTCGCAGGTGATGGTGCCCTTGTCGGTGACCACTTTCCAGCCATCGGCGGTCTGGATCAGCTCTTCGACCTTGGTGTGCTCGTGGATCGTGGCCCCGCGCTTTTTGGCAGCAATAGCATAGGCATGTACGGTGCCGGTGGTGTCGACATAGCCCTCACGCTCGGCCCACATGCCGCCGATAATCCCCTCGGTGGAGATGATCGGGCAGGCTTTCTTGATCTCCTCCGGGGTCAGCAGATGGCAATCCTCGATCCCGATGGATTGAAACGTGCGATGCGCGGCCTGCAACCATTCCCAGCGGTCGGGCGTGCCTGCCAGCGTCATGCCGCCCGTCATATGCAAGCCGATATTCTGGCCGGACTCTTCCTCGATCTTGGTCAAAAGGTCGATTGTATAGGCCTGAAGGGAGGCAATGTTGGGATCGGCATTCAGCGCATGGATGCCGCCCGCCGCGTGCCAGCTTGAGCCAGCGGTCAGAACCGAGCGTTCCAGCAGGCAGACATCGCTCCAGCCGAACTTGGCCAGATGATACAACACCGAAGTCCCGACGACCCCGCCCCCGATCACAACCACGCGGTGATGAGTGTTCATGGCCTGACCTCCCATTTTCAGACTAAAACAGCGTGCTGCAGGGCTGGCCTATCAGGTTTCAACCGCAGCGAGGGTCAGTCTGAGCAGAGGCTCAGGCCCCTGTCCAGCACGTTCGCGTCATTTGCGGGTCTGATCGCGCTTGCTTATATGCTCCGCCAGATCAAGTTGCGCAAAATCTGCGTTTTGGGACATTTTGGGGCAAAAGATTTTGGCCGGTTTCCCAAAATGTCCCAAAATTTCTGCCCCGGAAAGACAAAGGCGCCCCGACCGGGGAGGTTGTGCGAACAGAGTCCTCGGTCGGGGCTGACGCACAGGTGGCTGACCTGCGCGTGTCGCGGTGTGTCTGGCTGGCATGACGCCCAAACCTGCATGGGTGATCGTCCGGGCGAGCGCGCCCAGCTCGTGGGGGTGTTTTTGCAAACCGCGCGAGGCCCCACCTTGATCTGTGTCAAGAAACCCCGAAATCGCGGGAGTTGAGCCAGATCAAGGTGGGCGGCACCGGGTCGGGGCATGGTGGGGTATCAGCTATGGAGAACCTCAACATGAGCTACACATCTATCGCGACATTTCTGCATGACCCGGCCCGTGGGCTTGGCACGCTGGACTATGCCATTCAGGCCGCCCGCAAATGGGGGGCGCATCTTTATGTGATCTGCGCGGGCATCGACAGCACCGACCCCGGTTTCTACTACGCGGGCGCGCAGGCGATTGCGGTGCAGTCCAACCTTGAGGCCGCCCAGATTGGCGCCACCACGCTTGAGCAAAATACCCGCGCCCGCCTCGCACGGGAGGATATTTTGTGGGACGTGGAGGCCGTCACCATGATGACCGGCGGGCTGGAGCCGTTTCTGGCGGACCATATGCGGTTTTATGACCTTGCGATCCTGCCGCTGCCCTACGGCGACAGCGGCACCATGCTGGATGTGGCCGGGTTTGAGGCCTGCCTGTTTGGCGCGGATATTCCTGTGCTGGTGGTGCCGGATGGCAAGAAGGGAAACCTCTCGATGGAGCGGGTGATGATCGCCTGGGATGACGGCGCAGAGGCCCTGGCCGCCGCCAAGGCCGCAGCCCCATTGGCAACCCATGCGGAGGTCACCGATATCTGCCTGATCAACCCGCCGCAGCATGGCATTGACCGCTCTGACCCCGGCGGGCGGATGGCGCAGATGCTGACGCGCAAGGGCGCGAAAGTGCAGGTCACGGTCGCCGCACAACGCCAGCATGACATTGCCGCGCAGCTGCTTACCCGCGCCAAGGAAACCGGCATGGACCTGCTTGTGATGGGCGGCTATGGCCATTCGAGGCTGCGCGAGGCCGTGCTGGGCGGGGTCACGCGGTCGATCCTGCGCAAGGCGCATCTGCCGGTCCTGATGGCGCATTGAGCCTTAGGCTTCGGGCTCACCCGCCTCGCGCGTCAGACGGGCGATATCGGGCAGGATCACCCGGCGTTTGCCATCGAGCCGGATCACGCCATCAGCTTTCAGTCTGGAGAATTGCCGGCTGACGGTCTCAAGGGTCAGGCCAAGATAATCCGACATTGCCTCGCGGGTCAGCGGCAGCTCGATCACGCGGCTATCGGTGACGGGCGTAATACCGGGGGCCTCCATGCGGCGCAGGATCAACAAGAGCAGGCTGGCGATTTTCTCCCGTGCGGTCTTGCGGCCCAGAAGAAACATCCAGTCACGCGCGGCGTCCAGCTCGTCCAGCGCCATTTCCAACATGCGCTGCGCGATATGGGGCGTGTCGCGGACCAGCGCTTCGAACTGCTTGCGGCGAAAGCAGCACAGCGTCACCTCGGTCACGGCGGTCACGTCATAAATGGCGGTCTCGCGGCCGGGGCGGCCAATGAAATCCGAGGCCAGAAGCAGCCCCAAAGTCTGTTTGCGCCCGTCATCGGTCAAATGCTCGATCGTGGCGGTGCCCGAGACCACGGAGGCCACAAATTCCAGCCGGTCGCCTGCCCAGACGATGGTCTGGCCCGCCTGATAGGTTCGGTAATATTTGATGCTTTCAAGCGTCACCATCTCATCCGCGGTGCAACTGGCGCAGACGGCGCGGTGCCTGATCGGGCAGCTGTCACATGATTTGGTCGCCGACATCTCGGTCATGATATCACCTATGGAAGCTCTCGACCGCCTGAGTTTAACATAAGGGCCGCCGCCCGCTTTCGGAACCCTTGGCAAGGGAATTCCCGTCATATGGGGTCGCGCAAGGGCGGCTTGCGGTGGTGAGAAAGCGGTTGAGAGGCCGTGGGGCTTGATCCGGGGCTTGATCCGTCGAGCGATCCCACTTATACCGCCCCAATCTGGAATCAGAATACTGACCGGAGCCGTTATTTTATTGAGCCTCCGACGCGTTTTCTTCGACGCAGCAAACGGCGGCAAAAAGGACGGCGCATCAAGCAATGACGACCTGATCTGTGGCGGGCACGCAAAGTGGACCCGAAAGAAGACCGACAGCTCTTGGGACGCGCAAACATTCACCGGGCAAACCGGGATCATATGAAGGAGCGTTTCAGATGGATCTGATCGCACAACTTGAGGCGGAACAAATCGCCGAACTGGGCAAGGATATCCCAGATTTCAAAGCGGGTGACACCATCCGCGTCGGTTACAAAGTGACCGAAGGCACGCGCACCCGTGTTCAGAATTACGAGGGCGTCTGCATTGCCCGCAACAATGGCTCTGGCATTGCTGGCTCGTTCTGCGTGCGCAAGATCTCCTTTGGGGAAGGCGTTGAGCGGGTATTCCCGCTGCATTCCACCAATATCGACACCATCACCGTGGTCCGCCGCGGCCGTGTGCGTCGCGCCAAGCTCTACTACCTCCGCTCGCGTCGCGGCAAATCCGCACGTATCGCCGAGCAGACAAATTACAAGCCGCTCTCCAGCGGCGCAGACGCGTAAAGGTTGGCATCATGAAAAAAGATACCCATCCCGACTACCACATGATCAATGTCAAAATGACCGATGGCACCGTGGTCCAGATGAAATCGACCTGGGGCGGCGAAGGCGACCAGATCGCTCTGGACATCGACCCTTCCGTGCACCCTGCATGGACCGGCGGCAACCAGCGCCTGATGGACACTGGCGGCCGTGTGTCGAAGTTCAAGAACAAATATGAGGGTCTTGGCTTCTAATCAGCCCTGGTCTTTTGACATGCTTGGAAAGCGCTCCCTGCGGGGGCGCTTTTTTGTTGGGGTACGCAAGGTATCGCCAGACCGCGGGGTGGCGTTTTTACGCTCATTCGACAGCGCTTTATGGTAGCAAGGTCTTCATGCAGTGATGCGGCGCGCGAAGATAAGCCATATCGCCAGCCCTGTCGGGCGGTCTGGCGATGCCCGGGGCCTGCGGCCTGTTCACCGGGCCTGAAAACGCGCGCGAAATATAATTTGCTGATCTGAAGTGACAAGGATCTCAAAACATGGCTTATATTTACTACGATATAGAGATATACGCGAAAAACAATACAAGAAGCCAATTATTGTATAAAAAAGTAAGGCAAATAATACATAAAAAGCTGTTACTGATTCTCTCATGGAACTTACATTTAAAACACCTTTTTTTCATTTTCCGAAACTACCTTGCGCTACATTTAGTTGCTAATCTCACATAGAAAAAAATGGAAGAACTGTTGATTTTTGCGTTTATTTCTTTGTCTGACAAAAATAAACACCTTTGGCACATTATTAACGATTCACCCGGTCACACGAATAGTTTTTACTTTTGCTACAAGTGCAGCTTCCAGTAGAAAGAATGAAAAACAATAAAACACACTAAGAAGTTGTAAATGGCTGTTCGCTATCTAATACGAGAAAATGCTATCTGTACCGGAAACTC
>CALFWN010000074.1 GCA_937928335.1 uncultured Litoreibacter sp.
CGCTAATCGTTAGTATACAAACGCTAGCAGCGGGTTTCGAGACGAGTCAAATCATTATTTCGCTCCGGCAAAGCCCAAACTACCCCAGCTTTTTCAGCAGTTTCAGAAAGGATTTCTGCTCAGCCGCGCTGAGCGGCGACAAGGTCAGACTGGAGATCTTGCGACCCACCTCCATCAATTCAGGGATGGCCGCAATACTGCCCTTGGCAATAGAAAGAACTGCACGTCGCTTGTCTTTTGGGTCAGAGTCCACATCCACAAGACCCTTCTTGCGAAGCCGCTCTACGACACCCTTGATGGTCGCCACATCCATCGCGGTGCGGCGGCCCAACTCGTTTTGGGAACACTCGCCCAATTCGGCGAGCTTCATCAGGGCGGCAAATTGCGTCGGCGTAAGATCCCACGGCACCACCTCCTGAAACAAGGCCGAATGACGCTGGTTTGCCAGACGCATCAGATAGCCAACCTGATCATCCAGCCTGTATGTCCCGCCATTCTCTTCCAAATCAGTGGTGCTTCCCTGCAATGGCCCAAGCCAGACCGCTTGGCCCCATGTTCGGTGATCAGGGGTGCCTGCGCAATCAACATGCTGCCGCTGCTCTGGAAAAGTAGACAGCAGAGGCAATTTTGTTAGCATACAAACACCAACAAGCGAGGGGGTGTGAGAGATGAGCAATCCGACAAAGAAACTGGTCATAAGAAACATAGGCTTGATTCTCACCGGCAAGATGGAGGCCCCGATTGCCGACGGCGATTGCGTGATCGCGGAAGATGGCAAGATCACCGACTACGGCTATGACAAAGACCTCAACACCGAAGGCGCAACAACGAAGGTAAACGCCAATGGCGCAACGATTGCTCCGGGGCTGATAGACAGCCACATCCACCCGGTTGTGGGCGACTACACCCCGCGTCAGCAGCAGCTGCACTGGATCGACTCAACCCTGCATGGCGGCGTGACAACCATGATCTCGGCCGGTGAGGTCCATATGCCGGGGCGCCCCAAGGATATCGTGGGGCTCAAGGCAATGGCGATTGCCGCGCAGCGTTGGTACGAGAATTTCCGCCCTTCGGGCGTCAAGGTTCTGGCGGGCGCACCTGTCATTGAACACGGCATGGAAGAACATGATTTCAAAGAGCTTGCCGATGCTGGCGTCAAATACCTAGGGGAGGTCGGGCTTGGCACGGTGAAAGACGGCAAGACCGCCAATCAGATGGTCAATTGGGCACGCAAATACGGCATCCAGTCCACCATTCACACCGGCGGGCCCTCCATTCCTGGCTCAGGTCTGATTGATGCTGATATGGTGCTGGAAACGGGAACCGATGTCGTCGGGCATATCAATGGCGGTCATTCCGCATTGCCGGACGACCAGATTGTCTGCCTGTGCGAAAACTGCACCAAAGGCCTTGAGATCGTGCATAACGGAAACGAGCGGGCGGCACTTCTGACCCTGAACACAGCACGGGAGCTGGACAAGCTCGATCAGATCATCCTCGGAACAGACGGCCCTGCCGGGTCAGGCGTGCAGCCGCTTGGCATCATGCGGATGGTGGCGATGCTGTCGAGCCTTGGAAATGTCCCCGCCGAGATCGCATTTTGCTTTGCGAACGGCAACACGGCACGCCAGCGCGAATTGGATGCAGGTCTGATGGAGACCGGGTATAGCGCTGACTTTGTGCTGATGGATCAGGCGCAGCACGCCCCCGGAAAGAACATTCTGGAATCGGTACAGCTTGGCAATTTGCCCGGTGTGGGCATGATGATCATTGATGGTGAGATATGCAGCCATCGCAGCCGAAACACCCCGCCCGCGCAAAACCTGCCGGAGGTAGAGATATGATGGCATACAAACGGATCAAAGAGGAAATTTACTCAGAAATTCATGGCTAAAATCGAGTGTATACAAATAAACTTTCCCCCGAAATCCGAGAAATCGTTTGACAGGTCGCGCATTTTTACGCCTCAATTTTCGGGAAGCACCGGCTTGGGGGGCCAATAAAGCATGAGCTTTGTGAGAAACGCCTGGTACGTCGCTGGCTGGTCCAGAGACTTTGGAGAGCCGCTGAAAGCGCTCGAAATTACCGGTCAGCGTCTGGTCATGTTCCGCGAGGTAAGCGGCGCTGTAAAAGCTCTTGAGGATCGCTGCCCGCACCGCCTTTTACCGCTGTCAAAAGGCAAGCGCATCGGCGACACAATCCAATGCGGCTATCACGGCATGACCTTCGATGGTGCCGGGAAATGTGTCCGTGTCCCCGGTCAGGAAAACACCCCCAAAAGCGCCTATGTCGAAGCCTTCCCGGTTGAGGAACGCCACGGCATCGTCTGGGTTTGGATGGGCGATCCCGAGCTGGCCGATCCCGCAGATATCTTCGACCTGCCGGAATTTACCCAGCCCGGATGGCACGCACATCACGGCGAGGGGCTGCACATCAAATCAAACTACCTCAACGTGGCCGAGAACCTTGTTGACCCGGCGCATGTGAGTTTCGTGCACCCTACGACACTGGGCAACGCCGCAAGCGAAAACGTCCCCGTCCATGTCTCGACCAGCGGGGAGGTGATCTCGGCCTGGCGCTGGATACGGGATGCCCCGCCTATCGGATTTTTCCAGAAATTCGGTGGTTTCGACGGCCATGTAGACAGGTGGCATTATTACGACCTGCATCTGCCCTCAACCGCGGTCATTGATTTCGGCAGCATCGACACGAAACTGAACTGCCCGGAAAACGAACGTGATCGCGGCGTCCGCATCTTCGCCCTTCACTTTGTAACCCCCGTGCGCGAAGATTATACAATCGATCACTGGATGCACCTTCGAAACACCTCGCTGGGCGACGAGGACGCATCCGCTCAGATGGATGCGATGTTCAAAACGGCCTTTGCGGAAGACAAGGAGATTCTGGAGGCGGTACACGACGCAGAGCAGCAACCGCAACGACGCAGGCCAATTCGCGTGGCCATCGACAAAGGCCCTACAGTCTACCGCAAACGCATCCGCGACCTGATCGCATCTGAAACAACACAAGACCTGGGCGCGCCCATAGGGGCGAGCTTCATACAACACGACTGATCAACAGTCGGAGTAATCCCAACATATCGGAGAACCTGCTCATGCAACGAAAGACATTTCTCAAGGCGATGATCGCCACCGCTGCTTTGGCCGCAATGCCTCTTGCCACCTTCGCACAAGACACGATCAAAATCGGTGAGATCAACCACTACAAGCGGCTGGCGGCTTTTGCTGGTCCCTACAAACAAGGGATCGAACTGGCGTTGGAGGAAACCAACGCCGCTGGCGGTGTTCTTGGCAAACCCCTCGAATTTATCTTCCGCGATGACCAGGGGGAGCCCGGTGAGGCTGTCAAAATTGCAGAAGAACTTATGACGCGTGACGGTGCGGTGATGCTCACTGGAACAATCCTGTCCAATGTCGGCCTCGCGATTTCGTCCTTCGCCGGGGAAAAAGGTTACGTCTACCTCGCCTCCGAGCCACTCGCTGACTCCCTCGTCTGGGGGGCCGGGAACAAATACACGTTCCGCCTGCGCTCCTCGACATTCATGCAGGCCGCGATGCTGGCGGAGGCCGCCGCGAAAACCGACGCCAAGCGCTTCGCAACAATCGCACCGAACTACGCCTATGGCAAAGACGCCGTGGCGGCCTTCAAGGAAAACCTGCTGAAGCTGAAACCGGATGCAGAGTTCGTGGCAGAGCAATGGCCTGCCCTGTTCAAGATCGACGCAGGCGCTGAAGTACAAGCGCTTGAGCGCGCCAAACCAGACGCGATCTACAACGTCACATTCGGCCCGGATCTCGCGAAATTTGTCCGTGACGGCACAGATCGGGGCCTGTTTGACGGCAGAAACGTATACGGCCTGCTGTCTGGCGAGCCTGAATACCTTGATCCGCTCGGGGAAGAGGCCCCCGAAGGTTGGACCGTCACAGGTTTCCCCTGGTACGATCTCGAAGACGGCCCGGCAGGTGACTTCGTCGCGGCATATCAGGCCCGTTACGACGACTACCCGCGCCTTGGCTCAATCGTTGGCTACATGACGGTCCAGTCGATTGTCGCGGCCCTTGAGAAAGCTGGCTCCACCGAAACCGAGGCAATTCGCGAAGCCTTTGAAGGGCTGCCCGTGGCTTCTGCAATGGGTGACATCGTGTTCCGCGCGATCGACAACCAGTCCACAATGGGCGCCTATGTCGGCACCACAGCCTTGAGCGACGGCAAGGGCATCATGGTCGATTGGGAGTACAAGGACGGGGCAAACTATCTGCCCTCAGACGAGGAAGTCTCGAAGCTCCGCCCGGCAGAGTAACCGCTTCGCCGATCTGATGCCCGGCCGGTTCGCTGTGCCGGGCGTCAGCACCCAACATTCAATCCGAGACAGGCCACTATGGAATTCTTTGTCGCGCAACTGCTGACAGGGCTGGCAAACGCAAGCTCCCTATTCCTCGTCGCGTGCGGCCTGTCCCTGATCTTCGGCGTCACCCGCATCGTCAACTTTGCGCATGGCAGCCTTTACATGCTGGGGGCCTATGTCGGCTATTCCCTCATGCAAACATTGCCCGGAGCCGTTGGGTTCTGGGGGGCCATCCTGCTTGCAGGCGTGGTGGTCGGCATCATCGGGGTGCTGATCGAAGTGCTGGTGCTGCGCCCCGTCTACCGCGCCCCGGAGCTGTTCCAGCTGGTCGCAACCTTCGGCGTAATCCTCGTGATCCAGGACCTGACCCTGATCATCTGGGGCCCCGAGGATCTGCTCGGCCCCCGGGCGCCCGGCCTGCGCGGGGTCTATCGCATCATGGGCGAACCCATCCCGAAATACGACATCGTGCTTCTGGTCATCACACCATTTATCGCGCTGGCGCTCTGGTATCTGATCACCCAGACCCGCGTCGGTGTTTTGGTCAGGGCGGCCACCCAGGACCGCGAAATGGTCGGCGCGCTTGGCGTCAATCAGGCGGTGCTTTTTACCGGCGTCTTCGCCTTGGGCTCCGCGCTTGCGGGTCTCGGCGGGGCGTTGCAGCTGCCCAAAGGCGGGGCAGACTTGCTGATGGATTTCCACATCCTCGCCCCGGTTTTTGTGGTGGTGGTCATCGGGGGCATGGGCTCCCTGCCCGGCGCATATCTGGCGGCGGTGATCATCTCCGTGCTGAATGTCTTCGGCGTCACCTATCTGCCGCAATCCACGCTCGTTCTGATGTTCGTCGTCATGGTCGTCGTGCTGATGATCCGTCCCTATGGCCTGTTTGGCCGCGAGGAAGTTGCGGGCGAGCATGGACAGGTGGGCGAACCGGAGCTTCCTATCAAACCGGCCTCGAACAATGTGCGGCTGATCGTCATGCTGGGCCTCGCCATTCTCGCGTTGCTGCCCCTGTTCGGCTCATCCTTCGCGATGGTTCTGACCACTGATATTCTGATCTTCTGCCTTTTTGCGGCCAGCCTGCATTTCCTCCTGGGTCTTGGCGGTTTGGTCAGTTTCGGCCATGCGGCCTATTACGGCGGCGGTGCCTATATCGCGGCTCTCATGGTGACCCACGCGAACAGCCCGATGGAGCTGGCCTTCATCCTCGCGCCGCTCGGTGCCGGGCTGGCCGCGCTCGCCATTGGCTGGGTCTGCCTGCGCCTTACAGGCGTCTACTTCGCCATGCTTACCCTCGCCTTCGCCCAGCTTCTGTGGAGTCTCGTGTTCCAATGGGGCAGCGTCACCGGCGGCGATGATGGGCTGGTCAATATCTGGCCATCTGATTGGCTCAACAACACAACGGCGTTCTTCTACTTCGCGCTAATCTTCTCTGTCGG
>CALFWN010000075.1 GCA_937928335.1 uncultured Litoreibacter sp.
AGACCAAGCCGGTCCGAGAGGCGATCTGCCTGCGCGTCCAGCGCGTTTGGATTGCCCCATAACCGCGCCACGGGGAGGCGGCGTTCTGGCAGGTGGGCCTGCCCCGAGGGCGCGTATTTCAGATCAAGCATCGCCTCCTGCCCGCCGCGCCCGGCGGTGATCCGGCTGAGGCTGAGGCCTGTGATCCATGCGCGGGGCGCGATGTCGACCAGCCCGACGCCGTTGATGCTGAGATAGGCGCTGTCGCCCTGCGCGAGGGCCGGACCCGGCCGCAGGGGAGGCAGGCCCGCTGGCCAGTCGCGCGTCAGGGGGCCTACGAGATCGAACGGCGCGGCTGGGGCAACGCCAAGATCAAATGGCTGCGCGGTTTCGCAAGACTGTCGCTCCGCCTCGCTCAGTGGGGCGCGCCATGCGGGCGAGAGGGTGATTGCGGCCTCGGAGATGGTTTCGGGGAACATGTCGTGGCGCGAATTACGCCCGGGATCCTGGCGCTCGGGCGGCCAGACGGTGCAGCTGAGCTGCGCATGACCGAACCGCCATTTCCGCGCCACGGTGTTGGCGTTGCTTGCGGGCGCGCCCTTGCCGAAGAGTTTGGCCAAAGCGTGGATCGCCCTGGCGTAATTCAACCGGTAGTCTGGGCTGCCTTGCACCGCGCAGAAGAAATAATCGGCGGGGACCAGCAGATCGGTGCTGCGTGAAAACTGGAAGGTCGGTTGGTGGGCCAACCCCGCAATGAACGGCGTATGGCCTTGCGGCGTGCAAGTGTCGAGCGTTGCGCTCCAGCCCATTGGGTAGGAGTCATACTCAGAGATCAGATCGGCCATCGGCGCGCGAAACGGGATGCCGCAGGCATCAAGATGGGCCCAGAGCGGTGCCTCGCGCGGGGCTCCTCGCAGCCTGTCCAGCTGTCGTTTCAAAAAGGGGGTGAGCGGTCGCATAGAATTTTTATGTAGGATGTCAGATCGACCTGTACTATTGCCGAGCGGGTGGTTAAGCGCCAGCCCGCGTCAATCCCGCGCTTTTGACAGCCGATCGGTCTTCTTGCGCACCAGCACCGTGCGCAGGTCGTGCATGGCCAGCAAAAGCCCGTCGGTGACGTCTTCGAGCTGCGCGTCCTCGGCCCGGGTCTGCGCCCAATGGGTGGTCAGGTTGAGGTAATCCACGGCGCGGTAGATGTCGTCCATGTCGCGGGTGGCCACCACCGCGATGCGCTCGGAGGTCCAGTCGCTGATCACCGCCAGCTCATCCTCGGTCAGCTCGTGATCACCATGCGGGCGGACCTGGCCGTTCTTGATATTGACCACCGCAATTTCCGACATCTCGATCCGGCGCTGGCGGTTCTCGGTATCGACCCGGAACACGGTCGCGCCATTCTCGCGGACGCGGAAATAAAACTCGGGAAGCTCGCCTGCCATATGTTTGATTTTGCCTGTGTGGTGGTGGTTGCGCCTGCCTAGCACAAAGGGCCGGGGCCGGGGAACAGGGATTTATTGGCCGGGAGTTGAGGGGATAGCGAGCGGAACACAGCAGCCCGCCCCGACCCGTATTTGAATGTCAGTCTTCAGATAGAGATGTGCTATTTCAGCAGAATTCTGAATTCCAGCGTCTCATGCCCCCCAAGAGCCCTGTCAGCAATATAGGTTCGTATCAATGCGCCACCTGCCTTTTCGATGACCCGCACCGATGCCGGATTTTCCGGGCTGGTCGTGATTATGACATAGGCCAGCCCAACGGCCAGCGCCTCTGGGAGAATTGCAAGAAGCGCCGCAGACGCCAACCCCTCTCCGCGTCGCCACGGCACGACAGCGTATCCGATATGACCAGAACAGGTGGGCGGCAATTCTTCCGTTCCGGGAGTCCAACGCAAGCTGACATGGCCGCAGAATCCGTCATCCCATATCCACCGGCGGATGCTTGGCAGGCGCGGCACTTTTGAGCCGTCTGGCAGTATGGCCGGTCCGGCCTTCGCCGTCGGATCATCAAGGTTGGAGACGAATAGTTCCGCATTCCCGGAGATGCTGGCGATCTGCTCTTGCGCTGCTTGGGGCCGAAGGTTGTCTGGAGACCAGCCTCTTTGCAGCGCCGAGACGTAGGCGGGTATCTGTTCGACCCTTGGCTTGATCAAAATCATCTGACGGTTTTCGAATTTAGCATTTCACAGGGCCGATCATTTAGGCATCACGCAGTATCGGTCAAGATAGGCACCAAGCGGAGTGCCGCCGCATGTGCTGACCGGCTCAGAGCTGAGCCGAGATCCTTGTCGCGGACCAGCCCCACCATAAAGCTGCTCTCGGCGGCCGCGCAGAGCGGGCCTTCGACTTCCGACCGCGCCTGGTGTGATCCGCGATGTCATCAACAGCCCCGCAGGCATGGCCAAGGTTATTTTCATGGGGCGCATTCCTCTCGGGGTTTTGGGGGATCTGTCTCATGTGGGTGCCGATGGAAGCGCAAGTCTGGGCTGTTTTGCCGTGCCGGATTGCGGAGTAAGCTGCTGTCCAAAGGTCAGGCCAATATGCGGTTGAGTGAAGGGGCTCTTGGATATGGATCAGGATACGCTGGAGGAATTGATTTTGCTGGAGGAAAGCCTTTGGCGGGGCGAAACCAGATTAAACGATGCAGCAATGGACAAAATCCTTGCTGACGATTTCTGCGAGTTTGGGCGGTCCGGCAGAATCTATGAACGCGACGAAATGTTTTTGGGTAGCGGAGAAATAACCGAAATCAAAGCGACACTGCCGTTGCGCGATTTTCGGGTGCGCGCCCTTTCAGAAGATATTGTGCAAGTGATGTATGTCAGTGAAGTGCAATACGGGGCTGAGGTCGAAATAGGGCTCCGATCCTCTATCTGGAGGCGCGAAGCGGATGGGTGGCGGCTTTGCTTTCATCACGGAACGCCGTCAAATTAGATAGGGCCGATACGGTCCTTTGGACACGAAGCGGACATAGATCACATACGCTGACCCGCCCGGAATCAAGCCGAAGGCGCCGGGCGAGCGCAAGACCGTTCCGGCGGGCTGGCGCTTTGCTCCCTTTGTGCTTCGCATGTTCGGAAGATGTGCTTGGCTGCCATAAAGTACTGTCGAACGGGTGTTGCAGCGCCATCCCACGGTCTCGCGCACCCCCGGGTGTGCAGGTCGGCTGTGTGGGACGGAGCTGCCGTTCGAACTTTGCTGACAAGTTTCTAGTCACTCATTACGATGATAACATGAAAATTGTTGCCTTGCCCGGTCTGGACGGAACGGGATTGCTCACTCCAAAACTACGGCATGTATTGGACGGAGGCCATTCGGTCACAAGTCTTGCGTATCCATCTCATCTTTGTCGTTATGAAGAGGTCTTTGAATGGACGAAGTCACAGATTCCCAAGGAGGACTTCGTTCTTGTCGCTGAGTCATTTTCGGGACCGATTGGTATACATGTTGGAGCGGAAAAACCACCAGGACTGAAGGGGATCGTCTTCGTTGCTATATTTGCGCGAAGTCCAAGAAAGCTACCTGCTTTTTTAGCCGCCCTTGTCAAAATCATGCCGTTTCGGTCTTCCTTAATAGCAAACATGGCGCAGCCTATTTTGATGGGGAAACGGGCAAATAGAACCTTCACTGCTCAATTTCTGCAAGCAATGCACAATGTCCCGCAAACAACTCTGTCAAAGCGTCTCGTTAGTGTTCTAAAGGTCGATGTCGTTGATGTTTTGCAAGGAATCGACGTGCCCGTACTATACTTGCGAGCAACGAAAGATCGACTTGTGCCCGCCAGAATGGCGCGGGACTTTGAGTTGTCCAATGGAACAGTTCAAGACATCGAAGGTCCGCATTTCTTGCTACAGGCTTGCACCGATCAAACTGACATGCATATCGCCCGTTTCATAGCCAACCTCGGAGAACAACACTAGTCATTTTCGGTAGGTCCGGCTCTCTTCAGACATTCCTTCAACTCACTCGCAGTCTGGAACCAAACCGCATGTGCTGGCGAGCGCAAGGATTGATTGGAGGGAGATTGCTTTTCGCAATCGCCGAGAGGGGCCGTCCTGGCGGGCTGGTGCTTTTGATGACGGTATGCCCCGCATAAGTGGACGATGTATCTGGCTGACATAAAACACTGCCGGATGGCCGTTGCAGCGCCACTCCACGGACGGACGCTGGCTCGGCTTAATGTATGCGGTCTTGTGGGACGTGCTTAGCCTGCTTAGCGCAGCCCGGCGCAGAAGGTCTGGATGCGGGTGCAGGCTTCTTTCAACTGCTCATCTGACGTAGCGTAGCTGACGCGGAAGTTGGGGGAGAGGCCGAAGGCGGCTCCGAAGACCACGGCGACGCCGTGATCTTCCAGAAGGGCGGTGGCGAAATCTTCGTCGGTTTCGATTTTCTTGCCGGTCGCTGTGGTCTTGCCGATGCAGCCTGCGATGGAAGGATAGACGTAGAAAGCGCCCTCGGGCATCGGGCAGGCGATGCCGTCGGCTTCATTGAGCATTTTGACGACCAGATCGCGGCGGCGTATGAACAGCGCGTTATTGGGCGCAAGGAAATCCTGCGGGCCGTTCAGCGCCTCGACGGCGGCCCATTGCGAGATCGTGCAGGGGTTTGATGTGGATTGCGACTGCATCGAGCGCATCGCCTTGATCAGATGCTCGGGGCCTGCGGCATAGCCGATGCGCCAGCCGGTCATGGCGTAGGCCTTGGAGACCCCGTTGCAGGTGAGCGTGCGGTCATAGAGCTTGGGCTCGACCTGCGCGGGTGTGCAGAACTTGAAATCGCCGTAAGCCAGATGCTCATACATATCGTCTGTCATCACCCAGACCTGGGGGTGGCGCAAAAGCACGTCGGTCAGCTCTTTCAGCTCCTCCCAGGAATAGCCCGCGCCGGTGGGGTTGGACGGCGAGTTGAAGATCAGCCATTTGGTCTTGTCGGTGATGGCCGCTTCCAGCTGATCGGCCGTCAGTTTGAAGCCGGTCTGG
>CALFWN010000076.1 GCA_937928335.1 uncultured Litoreibacter sp.
CAATGCAAAGGTGAAACGCGCCTTCATGCCTGACGAATAGGTGCCCACAGGCATGTCGAAATATTCCTTCAGCCCGCAGAGATAGCGGCAGAAGGCCTCGATATAATCGGGGTCGAGCGAATAGAGCCGGGCGATGTAGCGACAGTTTTCGGTGGCCGTGTGCTTGGGGACCACGCCCCCCATGAAGCCCAGCGGGAAGGAGATGCGGGAGGTGCGCACGATCTCCCCCTCGTCGGGCTTTTCAAGGCCCGCCATCATGTTGATAACTGTGGTTTTTCCGGTGCCGTTGGGGGCCAGGATGCCGACGGAATGTCCAAGCTCGACGCGGAAGGAGGCGCGGTCAAGGATCACCTTGCGCTGCGTGCCCGTCCAGAAGGACTTGCTGACCTCACGAAACTCAATCACCTCGATACGCCCTTGTTTTTGCCCTTGTCAGCCCCGGTCTGGTTGCGCCTGCAAAGCGTCGCCGCGGTCTGAACCCCACTCTAAATTGCGCGTGACATCCCCCAACCGAGCGGCCGCCGCGCAGATATGTCAAAGCAGATTTGCCTTAACTGCGACTTAAGACCCGCGTCGCGCTGACCAACATCCGGGCCATCCTATCCGCCGGCAAAGGGGAAGTCAGCCCCGGTGTTTCGCAACTCGCAACAAATTGCGGGTGGGACGTGCGATTTCGGCGGGGGCTGGCCGATGGCGGGGGCAGACGGCATACTCGGCCGGTGGCAGAACCGGGGCGCCAGCCCCCTGGGCGAAGGAATGCGTGCGGAATGTCGCGCAGCGCGGGCGGCCTTGAGGGGAGAATGTGCAGGAATGACAATGCCGGATGATCTTGCGGCCCTGATGGCGTCGATGCGGGCGTGCAGGATTTGTGACGGGCTGGAGCTGGGGCCAAACCCGATCTTTCAGCTCGACCCGGCTGTGAGGATTCTGATCGTCGGGCAAGCGCCCGGGCGGATAACGCATGGCAAAAACAGGCCGTTTGATGACCCGTCGGGCGTTCGTTTGCGGGCGTGGCTGGGGGTGGATGAGGCGACCTTCTATGGTGACCCGCGCATCGGGTTGTTTCCGATGGGGTTATGCTTTCCGGGTTCCGGGACATCCGGCGACAAACCTCCGAGGGCGGAATGCGCGGTGGCGTGGCGCAGGCCGGTGATGGCGGCCCTGAAGGACGTGCAGCTGACACTGGTGCTTGGGCAATATGCGATTGCATGGCACCTGCCCGCTTTGAAAGGCATGGCGGTCACGGAGGCGGTGAAACGCTCCAGCGAAGGGCAGGACGGCGTATTCGTATTGCCTCATCCCAGCCCCAGAAATAACAGGTGGCTGAAGATCAATGACTGGTTCGAGGCCGATGTGATCCCGCGCATTCAATCGACCGTCTCAGAATTGCTGAAAGAGCCCTGATGAGTGCACCCGACCTGACCCCATTGGACAAAGCCCATGCCGAGATGGAGGTGAGCGACGCGGCCCGGCTGCGGTTTTACGAGCGGCTGGCGGATGCGGAGCTGTTCCTGCTGCTCGACGCGCCGGCTGACGGGGATCAGATCACGCCGCGCCTGTTCCCGGTGGAGGAGGTGACATTGGTGCTGGCCTTTGACCGCGAAGAGCGGCTGGCCGAATTTGCAGGAAGCGCGCCCTATGCGGCGCTGTCGGGCCGCGCTCTGGTGCAGATGCTGGCGGAGCAATCGCTGGGGCTGGGGCTGAACCTTGAGGTGGCCCCCTCCTCCATTATGTTGCCGCCTGAGGCAATCGGATGGCTGCATGAAACCCTTGGCACCGCCCCGGAGGATGTGGAGGCGACGCCCGAGGAATTGCTGCCACCCACCGGATTGCCGGAGGTGCTTGTCACCGGGTTGGACACCAAATTGGCGCTGACCAGCGGGCTGGCCCGCCACGCCTACCTTTGCGCCGTGCGCTACAAGGGCGGCGGGCAATCCCATATGCTGGCTTTTCTGGACCCCGTGCCGGGGGCGGAACCTGCGCTGGCGCGGGCGGTCAACGAGGCTTTGGTCTTTAGCGGCATTGAAGCGGGCGCGCTGGATGTGGCATTTTTCAATGCCCGTGACCCGCTGGCAGCGGAGCTGGCAAAGGTCGGGTTGCGGTTCGATCTGCCCGAGATGACCACGCCTGAAGAACCCGCCGCGCCGGGGATGGACCCGGGCAAACCACCGAGGCTTTAATAGCCTGCCTCCCGGTCTACCAGATGCAGAAACGGCTCTCCGGCCTCGCCGCGACGGATATTTTCGGCAATGACCTCTGAGGCGCTGGGGGGCCGGGTTTCCGAGGCGATATGTGGCGTGACGGTGACTTTCGGATGCACCCAGAAGGGATGCTCCGGCGGCAGCGGCTCCACCCGGAACACATCCAGCGTGGCATGGCTGAGGGTGCCACTGTCCAGCGCCTTGATCAGGGCCGCGTCGTCGATCAGCGGCCCGCGACCGGGGTTGATGATCACGGCGCCTTTGGCCAGCAGGGCCAGCGTATCGGCATTGATGATATTGGTGGTGGCCGGGGTATCTGGCAGCAGCAGGACCACGATATCGGCGCCTGTCAGGGCCTCGGTCAGGCCCGTGTTCCCATGATGGCAGGTGATGCCGGTGACGGATTTTTCACGGCGGCTCCAGCCGTGGGTGTCAAAGTTCAGTGTTGCGAGCTGTTGGGCGCAGGCCGTCCCGAGCGCGCCAAGGCCCAGAACGCAGAGTTTGCGCTCCCGTGCCAGGGGCGGCGCGCCTTCCAGCCATGTGCCGCTTTGGCCGTGGATGTGGCGGTCCATCTCAAGATGATGGCGCAGCGTGTGGCCGGTGACCCATTCGACCATGCCCTCCGTCAGGCCATGATTGACCATGCGGCACAGGGGCTGGGTGAGGGTCTTGTTGTCCACGATGCTTTCGACCCCGGCCCAGAGGCTGAGCACCGCCTTGGTGTTCGTGTAGGGCGTCAGATCCGTGACCGGGCCGTTCGGGGCATAGATGATGTAATCTACCTGCTCGGGCGGGAACTCCGTCGTCAGCGTGTAGTTGAACCCGGCCTTGTCGAAGGCCGCGTGCAGATAGGTGCGAAATTCCTCCCACCGGGCGGGCTGGGCGGAAAAGAGGATGTTGACCATAGCCCTAGCGCGGCCTGTGAACATGGGCTGACTGCACCAGCCCGAAGGCCAGCATCAGCACCAGCATGGCCGAGCCGCCATAGCTGACCAGCGGCAGCGGCACGCCCACAACCGGGGCCAGCCCCATGACCATCGACATGTTCACCGCGAAGAACAGGAAGAAGGTCAGCGCCACGCCCAGCGTGACCAGCGAGGCAAAGCGGTCCTTGTTGCTGAGCGCGGAGGCGACGCAGAAGACCAGCACCAGCACGTAAAGCAGCAGCAGGGAGATGCCGCCCACGAAGCCGAACTCCTCGGCCAGGGTGGTGAAGATGAAGTCGGTATGTTTCTCGGGCAGGAAGTTCAGCCGGCTTTGGGTGCCTTGCATATAGCCGCGCCCTGTCCAGCCGCCGGAGCCCAGCGCGATCTTGGACTGGGTGATGTGATAGCCCGCCCCCAGCGGGTCCGAGGCGGGGTCGAGAAACGTGTCGATGCGGCGGTATTGATAGTCCTTGAGAAGCTGCCATTCGGTGCCGCGCGACTTGAACACGGCAGAGACCAGCGCCGCCGCCGCCCCTATGACGCCCGCGAAATAGAGCCAGCTGACACCTGCCAGAAACATCAGCCCGCCGCCGCCAAACAACAGCAACAGCGCCGTGCCAAGGTCTGGTTGGCGCAGGGTCAGGTAGGTGGGCACCAGAATGATCACCACAGGGACCAGCACCCAGAACGGGTGCGAGGTCTTCTTGATGTCGAGCCAGTCGTAATAGGAGGCGAGAAACAGCACGAGCGTAATCTTGGTCAGCTCGGAGGGTTGCAGCCGCATGAAGCCAAGGTCAATCCAGCGCTGCGCGCCCATGCCGGTGGCCCCGAAGAACTCCACCCCGATGAGCAGCAGCACCGAGACCCCGTAGGCCAGCCCCGCCATGTTGCGCAGGAACCATGTGGGGATCATCGCGACCATGAACATCAGGACCAGCCCCATGATGAAGCGTTTCATCTGCGGCTCGGCCCACGGGGTCATGGAGCCACCCGCCACGGAGTAGAGCATCAGGAACCCGACGCTGGCGATGGCGGCCAGCAGCATGGCGATGGGCCAGTTGAGATAGAGCAGCTTCAGCGGGCCGGAGGGCACCGATTTGTGGTTATGGGCGAGATAGGTCATGCCTCGGACACTTTCGGGCCGTCCTTGGGGTCGTTGATCTGCAACTCCTCCAGCGCGGATTGGATGCGGCCGCGTTGCGATTCAGGATAGGCTGACAGGGGCGGCATCCCGTCAAACTGCGCGGCGAGGATGATATCGCGCGCGATGGGTGCCGCCGCCGTGGAGCCGCCGCCGCCATGCTCCACCACCACCGCGATGGCGTAGCGCGGGGCGTTATGGGGGGCGAAGCCCACAAACAGCGCGTGGTCGCGGCGTTCCCAAGGCAGATCCTCGTTGCGGAAGACCCCTGCCCGGCGCTCTGCGGCGGTGATGTTGCGCACCTGACTGGTGCCGGTCTTGCCCGCCATGCGGCGGTCCTTGTCGGCGATGCGGGAGCTATACCCCGTGCCGCGCTGCTCGTTGCTGACGGCAAACATGCCCTGTCGAATATAGTCGAGCGAGGTCTTGGACAGCTCCATCGGCGCGCCGAGCGTAGGGGGGACCTCCTTCTCGTTGACCGCGCGCACCAGGCGGGGCTCGACAGCGCGGCCTGTTGCCAGGCGCGCGGTCATGACGGCAAGTTGCAGCGGCGAGGCCAGCACGAAGCCCTGCCCGATCGCGGCATTCAGGCTGTCACCGATCACCCAATCCGCGCCCCGGTTCTCGGCCTTCCAGGCCTTGGTGGGCGTCAGGCCGGAGGAGACCGCCGACATAGGCACATTATGCCGCTCGCCCAGCCCTAGCTTACGGGCCATAGCAGAGATCTTTTCGATGCCGACCCGCTGGGCGAGGTCGTAGTAATAGACATCACAGGATTGCTTGATCGAATTATGCAGGTCCATCTTGCCGTGGC
Source organism: uncultured Litoreibacter sp. (assembly GCA_937928335.1). GTDB lineage: Bacteria > Pseudomonadota > Alphaproteobacteria > Rhodobacterales > Rhodobacteraceae > Litoreibacter. Next base: position 5,083 of record CALFWN010000076.1, read on the forward strand.
CGCCGCGTTTCCAGCAATGGAAGCGGCGGTTGGCGACCTCGGTGTGGCCACCGCAATAGACGGTTTCCTCGGCGGTGATTTCACCTGCCTCAATCGCCGCCAGCGCAGTGACCATCTTGAAGGTAGAGCCCGGCGGATAGGTGCCCTGCACTGCCTTGTTGGCCAGCGGGCGATATTTGTTCTCTGTCAGTGACGCATAATCCGCGACCGAGATGCCGCGCACGAATTTATTGGGGTCAAACGCAGGCGCAGAGCCGATGGCCACCAGATCGCCATTGGTCACATCGATGACCACCGCCGCAGCGCTTTCGCCCGCCAGCCGGGCCTGAACGAAGTTTTGCAGCTTGGTGTCGATGGTCAGCTGGACGGTTTCGCCCTTTGTGGCCTCGTCGCGGCCCAGCTCGCGCATGACCCGGCCCACGGCATTCACCTCGATCCGTTTGGTCCCGGCCTTGCCCCGCAGGGAGGCCTCGAGCTTATTCTCAATACCCGTCTTTCCGATCTGGAATTTCGGGATTTGCAAAAGCGGGTCAGGGTCCTCGATCCGGCTGAGGTCATAATCCGAGACCGGCCCGACATAGCCAATGATATGGGCGAAATCATCGCCGCGCGGGTAAAAGCGGCTGAGGCCAAACTCGGGTGTGATCCCCGGCAAGGCGGGAGCGTTTACCGCCACCTGGCTTACATCTTCCCAGCTGAGCCTGTCAGCCACGGTCACCGGCACAAGGCGGGAGCGTTTGGACAATTCCTCAAGGATGCGGTCAATTTCTTCAGGGGGAAGCGGGATCAGGCGGCTGAGGTTCGTCAGCGTCTGCTTTGGGTCGTCGACCTCGTCGCGGATGATCGTCACCCGGTAGTTTTGCTGATTGCCTGCAATGAGCAGCCCGTTGCGGTCAAACACCTGCCCGCGCGGCGGCGGCAGAAGCCGGATATTGATCCGGTTTTCCTCGGCCAGCAGCCGGAACTGATCGGCCTCATTGACCTGTAATTGTCGCATCCGGCTGCCCAGCAACACGGCAAATCCGGCCATGCCGGAGCCAAGGATCAGCCCGCGCCGGCTGATCATGCCAATGCTGTCTTCGGTATCCTTTGGCGAGCGTCTCATGACATCATTCCTGACCCGTCGAAATCCGATGGCCGCGCCCGGCGGACCCGCGTGACAAACACCGAGAAGGCCATAACCATCGGGTAGGCCACCGCCGTCACGATAACATGCAGCGCGCTTGCCCCGAAAGAGGGATGCGGGATGCCAAAGAGCAGATGCACCACCGCATTGGCCGCCACCATGACGGCAAAAAGCACCATCACCATGCCAAATTCGACCAAGGGCGATATCTCGGTGCTCGCGGTGGATTTGCGGCGCAGATATTCGTAGCCCAGAAGCGCAATCGCGGGCCACAA
>CALFWN010000077.1 GCA_937928335.1 uncultured Litoreibacter sp.
TGCGGGTCGCGCAAAACATCACCTTCGAGGGGTTCCGGCCCGCTTGACCTGTCACCTTGACCTGCTCGCGCGCCGCCCCATCTTTCAGCCAGAGTGCCAGATGCGCGGACCCCGATGACCCAGCAAGAGATAGAAATCACCATTCTCGGGTCGCTTGAGGAGGTCCCGGCCACCCAATGGGATGCCTGTGCCTGCCCGGAGGCCGCAGATGGCAGGCCGCATGACCCCTTTACCACGCACAGGTTTCTATGGGCGCTGGAGCGCTCGGGCTCGGTCGGGCGGGGCACCGGCTGGCAGCCGCAATATCTGGTCGCACGGGCCGCCGGAGACATGATCGCCGCAGCCCCGCTTTACCTCAAAAGCCACAGCCAGGGGGAGTATATCTTCGACTATAACTGGGCCCATGCCTACGAGAATGCGGGCGGGCGCTACTACCCCAAACTGCAATTGTCGGTGCCTTTTACACCCGCCACGGGCCGCCGCTTCCTGACCAGACCGGGCTGGGAGGAAACCGGCACCGCGGCGCTGGTTCAAGGAGCGGTACAGCTGACCAGCAATAACGATCTGTCGTCTTTCCATGTTACCTTCTGCACGGAAAAGGAGGCCGAGGCGGGCGAAGACATGGGCCTGATGCGCCGCGCCAGCCAGCAGTTTCACTGGTTCAATGACGGCTACACCGATTTCGACGGGTTTCTGGCCAGCCTTTCGGCCCGCAAACGCAAGAACATCCGCAAGGAGCGCAAACAGGCCAACGGGTTTGGCGGGGAAATCCTGTGCCTGACCGGCGACCAGATCGCGCCGGAGCATTGGGACGCGTTCTGGGTGTTTTACCAGGATACCGGCGCGCGCAAATGGGGCACGCCCTACCTGACGCGGGCCTTTTTCGACGAGGCGCAGGCCACCATGCGCGACGACATGCTGCTGATACTGGCTGAGCATAACGGGCGGTATGTGGCGGGTGCTCTGAATTTCATCGGGCGCGACACGCTTTATGGCCGCTACTGGGGCTGCCGCGAGGACCACCCCGCGCTGCATTTCGAACTGTGCTATTACCGTGCCATCGAGTTTGCCATCACCCACGGCCTGTCCAAGGTCGAGGCGGGCGCACAAGGCGCCCATAAGCTGGCGCGGGGTTATTTGCCGGTGGTCACGCATTCCCTGCACTGGATGCGCGACGCGGGTTTCCGTGACGCCATCGCGCGTTATCTCGACGCCGAGCGGGACGCGGTCAATGAAGAGATCGAGGTGATGACCGAATACGGCCCTTTCAAGAAACATCAAGGAGACGACCATGACTGACACGGCTGCATTGGAAGCGAATGGCTGGGCAAAAACCCCGGACGGCACGGCGCTGGAAAAAACCTTCAAATTCGCCAATTTCGTGGAGGCGTTCGGCTTCATGACCCGCGCCGCCATCCATGCCGAAAAGCTGAACCACCATCCCGAATGGTTCAATGTCTACAACAAGGTCGAGGTCCGCCTGACCACGCATGATACCGGTGGCCTTTCAGAGCTGGATGTGAAACTGGCGACCACGATGGACAAACTGGCAGGCTGAACACGCAATGGAATACCTACAATCCCTGATGACCACCGAAATCTGGAACGGCCGCAGCCTGTCCGAGCTGGTGACCCTTGAATTTCTGATCGGCGCGGCGGGCAACCTTGTCACCGCTATGGTCATCGTTTTGGTGGCCTTCATCGTCTCGGCCTGGGTGGCGGGGCGTATCCGGCGGCTGGCGCAGCGCCACAAGCGGCTGGATGACACGCTCTTCAACTTCCTGTCCAACATCGCGCGCTACATCATTCTGGCTTTCGCCGCGCTGTTCATCCTCAACACATTCGGGGTGCAGACCACATCTGTCGTGGCGGTCATCGGTGCTGCCGGTCTGGCGATTGGTCTGGCATTGCAAGGCACACTGTCCAACGTGGCGGCAGGCGTGATGATCATCCTGTTCCGCCCCATCAAGCTGGGCGATCTGGTGGTGATCAATGACAAGATGGGCACCGTCAAGGACATCTCCCTGAACTTCACGGAGCTGGCCGCCATCGGCAATTTCCAGATCATCGTCCCCAATTCGGAAGTCTGGGGCAACACGATCATCAACTATTCGGTCTACCCGACACGGCGGGCGGAATGGGAATTTGGCGTGGGCTACGGCGCAAATCTGGCCGATGCCGAAAAGATCATCCGCGACACCATCATGGCCGACCCGCGCAGCCACACCGACCCGGAGCCGTTCTTTCAGGTCAACACCCTGAATGCCTCATCCGTGGATTTTCTGGTGCGGGTCTGGTGCGACAGCTCGGATTATTTCCAGTATCAGGCCGATATGAAACGCAAGGTCAAAGAGGCGCTGGACGCGGGCGGGATCGACATCCCCTTCCCCACCCGCACCATCTTGCAGGCGGCAGAGTAGCCCCCGAACAGCAAAAAGGCGGCCCCCCTTCAGGAGCCGCCTTTTTCCGTTTCTTAAAGCCCGAGCCTAAAGCGAGGCCAGCAGCGCCTCCCCGCCGGAGGTTTCGCACACACCGGGGTTTTCCTCGGCCTGCAACACCTTCACGACACCGTCTTCCGCATAAAGCGCATAGCGTTTGGAGCGGCCATGCAGCCCGGCGGGTGGCGCATCAAAGGCCATGCCGATGGCATTGGTGAATTCCGAGGCCGCATCGCCCAGGAAGGTCACACCCGCCTCTGCCCCGCCGGTGCTTTTGCCCCAGGCATCCATCACGAAAGGGTCATTGACCGACAGGCAGATGATCTCGTCCACGCCCTTGGCGGCGAAATCATCCTTGGTGCGCATGAAGCTGGGCACATGGGCTGTGGTGCAGGTCCCGGTATAGGCCCCCGGCAGCCCGAAGATCACCACTTTGCGGCCCTTGGTAAGACTGTCCATCGCCACGCTTTCAGGCCCCTCAGCCCCCATGCGGTAAAGGTCAGCATTTGGCAATGTGTCGCCTACAGATAGTGTCATGGCAGTTCTTTCTCCGATTGAGTTTATTCCTGCCGCTCATATAGGGTCGGCCACGAAAAGACCAACAGGAAGCCAGACGGATATGACCCATATCGTTGTGATCGGTGCCGGGCAGGCCGGCTGCGCCCTGGTGGGCAAACTCAGAAGCGCCGGGTTCGACGGCGAGATCACCCTGATTGGCGAAGAACCTGTCCCCCCCTACCAACGCCCGCCCCTGTCCAAGGCCTATCTGCTGGGCGAGATGGAGCAGGAGCGGCTTTATCTGCGGCCCCGCAGCTATTACTCCGAAAACAACATCACCCTGCGCCTGGGCACCGCCGTTGAGCGCGTGGACACCGCTGCGCAAACCGTGAGCCTCGGCCAGGAGGTGCTGGGATATGACCATCTGGTCTTTACCACCGGCTCCACCCCGCGCCGCTTGCCTGCCGCCATTGGCGGCGATCTTGCGGGCGTCTATGTGGTGCGCAACCTCGCCGATGTGGACGCGATGGCGGCAGAGTTCCGCGAGGGCGCAAAGGCGCTGATCGTGGGGGGCGGCTATATCGGGCTGGAGGCCGCAGCCGTGGCCCGCAAGCTGGGTGTCACCGTCACCGTCATCGAGATGGCCGAGCGCATCCTGCAACGTGTCGCCTGCCAGGAGACCTCGGATGCCGTGCGGAGGCTGCATCAAAGCCGGGGCGTTGATATCCGCGAAAGCGTCGGACTAAAGCGCCTTCTGGGCGAGGACCGCGTCACCGGCGCAGAGCTGACCGATGGCAGCACGCCGGACGTGGATTTCGTGATCGCAGGCGTAGGCATCACGCCCGGCGACGGCTTGGCAGGCGCGGCAGGCGTGGCGCTGGACAATGGCATCGCCACCGACGCGCTTGGGCAAACCAACGTCAGACATGTCTGGGCCGCGGGCGACTGCGCCTCCTTCCCGCAGGGCGGCACACAGATGCGGCTGGAAAGCGTCGGCCACGCGATCGACCATGCCGAGCTGGTGGCCGAGAACATCATGGGCGCGGGCAAGACCTACACCCCCTGCCCGTGGTTCTGGTCGGACCAATATGACCTGAAACTGCAAATCGCCG
>CALFWN010000078.1 GCA_937928335.1 uncultured Litoreibacter sp.
GCGCTGGCCCGCACGTCAAACACACCGGGCCGCACGCAGGAAATCAACTTCTTCACGCTGCAATCCTCGCATTATCTGGTCGATTTGCCCGGCTATGGTTTCGCGGAGGCCCCGCTGCCCGTTGTCGAGAAATGGCAGCGGTTGCTGAAATCCTACCTGTCGGGGCGTCAAACCCTGCGCCGCGCCTTTGTTTTGATCGATGCCAGACATGGCGTGAAAAAGGTGGATCAGGAAATTCTGGAGCTGCTGGACCGCTCTGCGGTGACCTTTCAGGTGGTCCTTACCAAGATCGACAAGATCAAGGAGGCCCATATCCCGAAACTGATCGACAACGTCAGCCAATCGCTGTCCAAACACCCAGCGGCATTTCCGGAGATCGTCCTGACATCCTCCGAGAAATCCGAGGGCATCGCGACCTTGCGCAGCATCATCGCAGGGCTTGATTGAGCTAGACGTGCTGCGCCCCGTTCACCTCGATCTCTGTGCCGGAGATATAGCTGGACTCGTCTGAACACAGAAAATGAATGACGGCGGCCACTTCATCCGGCTCTCCGAGACGGCGCATCGGCAGGCCCTCGGCCATTTCCTCGGTGCCCGGCGACAAGATCGCGGTGCGAACCTCGCCGGGTGCGATGGCGTTGACGCGCACCCCCAACGGGCCGAAATCATGCGCCATCTCGCGGGTCAACGCGGCAAGTGCGGCCTTCGACGTGGCGTAGGCCGCCCCTGCAAACGGATGCACCCGGCTGCCCGCAATCGAGGTGACGTTTACCACGGCCCCTTTGGCAGCGGTCAGCTCGGCTTTCAATCCGCGCGCAAGCACCACGGAGGCGAAGAAATTCACATGAAACACATGGCCCCATGTCCGCAGGTCGGTGTCCAATGTGTTGAGCCGGGCACCGCCCTCCCCTTTGGGTGAAATGCCTGCATTATTGACAAGCGCATGAAGCCTGCCGTTCAGGCGTTCGCGGATGCTTTCAATCGCCTCGATGGTGTTTTTCGGGTCGGTAAGGTCCACCTGCACATGGTTTTCCTCACCGCCGCCCCAGGGGCATTCCTTTGGAAATGCGTAGCGGGAGCAGGTGATCACGCGCCACCCTTCGGCACTGAAACGACGCACGGTCGCATGGCCAATCCCCCTGCTGGCACCGGTCAGAAGCATGACTTTCTGGTCTTCGCTCATATCGCGCTCCTTCATGGACGCCACAAGCCTAGCGGCAGTTGGGCGAAATACAATGCGCTCAGCGAGGCTTGGCAGGTTGTGGCGCACAGGGTAACAGGATGCGGCAGACCATTGGAATCAAGATGAAAAAGCAGACCTCAATGAACAGAGACTGGATCGCCACCGCCCGCACCCTGTCTGAGGCGCTGCCTTATATGCAGCGCTATTCAGGCGCAACGGTCGTCATCAAACTGGGCGGCCATGCGATGGGCAGCGACGAGGGTATGGCGAGCTTTGCCCGCGACGTGACGCTGATGCGGCAGGTTGGCATCAACCCGGTCGTGGTGCATGGCGGCGGGCCGATGATCAACGAGATGCTCGACCGGCTTGGCGTGCAATCCGAGTTTATCGGCGGCAAGCGGGTCACCGATGCAGCCACCGTCGAGGTGGTCGAAATGGTGCTGTCCGGCAAGGTCGGCAAACGCATCGTGCAGGCCATCAATGATCAGGGCGGCCGTGCGGTTGGGCTGTCGGGCAAAGACGACAAGATGCTCATTTGCGAGCCCGCCAGACCCGAGCTTGGCTTGGTCGGCGCTCCAGTGGAGGTCAACGCCCATATCATCCGGCAAATGTTTGATGCGGGCATCATCCCGGTCGTGGCCCCTTTGGGGATCGGGCGCGACGGGGAGACCTATAATATCAACGGCGACACGGCGGCCGGTGCGGTTGCAGCGGCCCTGAAGGCGGACCGGTTGCTGCTGCTCACGGATGTCTCTGGCGTGAAAGACGCGCAAGGCGAAGTGCTCACGGAACTGAGCAAATCCGACATTGAGACAATGACCAAAGACGGCGTGATCGCCGGCGGCATGATCCCCAAGACAGAGACCGCGCTGGCCGCGTTGAACGGCGGCACGCGGGCGGTGGTTATCCTTGACGGACGGGCGCCAAACGCTTGTTTGCTCGAGCTTTTCACCGAGCACGGCGCGGGCTCGATCATCCGCCTGTAGCGTCACGTGAACGTGCATTCCGTGCGGCTTTGCGTCACTTGATCCCTGCCCGTTTCACCGTATCTTGCCAGATATGGAAAACGAAACCCTGATCCGCTTCAGCGTCTTTCTTGGCCTTTTCGCGATACTGGCCTGCGTGGAATGGCTTTTGCCGCGCCGTGTCCTGACGCAAACGCGCGTGGCGCGCTGGTCGACCAATTGGGGTTTTACCGTCGTGAACACGGTGTTTCTCAACCTGATGGCCTTTGCCTTGCCGCTTCTGGCAGTCGGGGCCGCGATGGATGCGGGGCGCAATGGCTGGGGGCTGTTTCACGCCCTGAACTGGCCTGCATGGCTTGAGATCGTGATCGCCATTCTGATCCTCGATTTTGCGATCTGGTTGCAGCATCTGATCACCCATAAAGTGCCGCTCCTGTGGCGTTTGCATCAGGTCCATCATGCCGATGTGGATATCGACGTGACCACCGCCATCAGGTTCCACCCGGTCGAGATCGGGCTGTCTATGCTCTTGAAAATAGGGCTTGTTTACATGCTTGGCCCAGCGGCACTGGCCGTGATCCTGTTCGAGATCATGCTCAATGGCACGGCCATGTTCAATCATGCCAATATCAAGCTGCCGCTATGGCTTGATGCGATTGTGCGCCGGGTGCTGGTGACGCCGGATATGCACCGGGTACATCATTCGGTAGACCGCGCCGAGCATGACAGCAATTACGGCTTCGCCCTGTCGATATGGGACCAGATGTTTGGTACCTATATCCCGCAACCGGCAGACGGGCATGACGAGATGAAGATCGGGCTGCAATGGCAGGATGACCGGCCCAGCAAATTCGGGTGGAGCATGGCGCTGCCCTTCTTCAGGAAGTGACCTACGCCGAAATTGAGGCCTTTGCAGAGGTTAACAACCTCTTAATTTTTGGCGGCTTTCACCCTGAAAACAAAGAGCATTTACCCGACTGGTGCGAAACTCTTCTGTTATTTGGCCCAAAACCCGATTTCTGGGCCGCATTCGAAACCTCCCCCGAATGGCTGGACCAGAAGCCCGACGCAATGGACCGCTGGTCGCAGCGCATCCTTGGTGACATGGCCAAAGCCTTGGGCGGCAAACCACTGTTCCCCTTTGGCGGCGCGCCTTTCCTGCCGTTTTTCAGCTGGGCGCTGAAAACAGGGCAAGCCTGGCAAAGCCCGGTCAACCTGCTGGTGCATAGCAAGGCGGGGTTAATGGTCTCCTACAGAGGCGCGCTGGCCT
>CALFWN010000079.1 GCA_937928335.1 uncultured Litoreibacter sp.
AAAGCCCAGCCAGACAAACCAAGGCGGGCAGAACCTGAACTGGAGACGACCATGAAAACTCTTATCGCAACCGCACTTGTATCCCTGTCCCTTGCTGCCCCTGCTGCTGCGGACACGTCCAACGCCCAGAAATTCTTTGCACTGGGCAACGACTCTGCCGCTGAGCGCATCGTCGGCAAGACATCTGTTGGCGACCCGATCGGCACCGCCCAGCGCCTGGCGCTGGTCAATGACAGCCCTGCGGAAAACACCGTGAACTTCGACCGGGCCCGCAATGTCGACGTCAAGGCAATCCAACGCTTCTTCGCCCTGACCAACGACTCGCCTGCCGAGAACATCGTGCGCTAACAGCGGCACCTTATCCTGATCTGTCTGCCCTCCCTCAGACAGCAAACGGCCTTCCTTCGGGAGGGCCGTTTTTCGTTTGGGCCTCGCGCAGATGGGCAAGGGGTTCGGTGTCAGGGTCACCCTCGCATTTCAGGGTGGCAGCGCGGCGGCGTTCTGTCCATGATGCGGTTCAAACAGAACTGGAGCGCATATGGGAACGGATGACATGATCAACTGGGCGGGCTGGGTCTTTCAGATCCTGGCGTTCTCCTTTGTGTTCGTCATTGGGCTGGCGGCCTTTGTGGCGGTGATCCTGTTTGTCATCGACCGCATCCAGACCGAGGATGCGGTGCGGCGCAACTACCCCGTTATTGGCCGGTTCCGCCATTTATTCACCGAGCTGGGCGAGTTCTTCCGCCAGTATTTCTTTGCGATGGACCGCGAGGAACTGCCGTTCAACCGCGCCCAGCGTGACTGGGTGAGCCGCGCCACCAGCGGCAAGAGCAACACGGTCGCTTTCGGCTCGACCCGTAATATCGCGGTGACCGGCACACCGCTTTTCGTCAACGCGCCGTTTCCGCCGCTCGACAACCAGTTTGCCAAATCCGAGCCGATGGTGATCGGGGAGGGCGCGCGGCAGCCCTATGTCGCGCAATCCTTCTTCAACCTGTCAGGGATGAGCTTCGGGGCGATCTCGAAACCCGCAGTGCTGGCCCTGTCGCGGGGTGCCAAACGGGCAGGCATCTGGATGAACACCGGGGAGGGCGGGCTGAGCCCGTACCATCTGGAGGGCGGCGCGGATATCGTCTTTCAGATCGGCACCGCCAAATACGGGGTGCGCGACAAGGAGGGGCGGCTGGACGACGACAAGCTGCGCGCGGTGGCCGCGCATGAGCAGGTCAAGATGTTCGAGCTGAAGCTGGCGCAAGGGGCCAAACCCGGCAAGGGCGGCATCCTGCCCGGCGCGAAAATCACCCCGGAGATTGCCAGGATCAGGGGCATCAACGCGGGCGAGGATTCGATCAGCCCGAACCGGCATGTCGAGATTGACGACTGGGACGACCTGCTGGATTTTCTGGCCCATATCCGCGACATCACGGGCAAGCCCGTGGGCATCAAGACGGTGTTCGGCACGCAACGGCCGTTTCGCGAACTGCTTGAGACGATCCAGCGCCGCGGCGCGGAGATGGCGCCCGACTTCATCACGCTCGATGGCGGCGAGGGCGGCACGGGCGCGTCGCCGCTGACCTTGATGGATTTGGTGGGCGTCTCCATCAAGGAGGCTTTGCCGGAGGTCGCGGGGCTGCTGCGCGAATATGGGTTGAAGCAACGGATCAAACTGGTGGCCTCCGCCAAGCTGATGGTGCCGGGGGAGGTTGCCTGGGCGCTGGCGGCGGGCGCGGATTTTGTGACCAGCGCCCGCGGGTTCATGTTCTCGTTGGGCTGCATTCAGGCGATGAAATGCAACATGAACACCTGCCCCACCGGCATCACCACCCATGACCCCAGATTTCAGAAAGGGCTGGTCCCGGAAGACAAATACAAGAAGGTCGCCCGCTATGCCGAAAGCATTGTAAGGGAGGTCGAAACGATTGCCCATTCGGTGGGCGTCGCCGAGCCCCGGCAGCTGCGGCGGCAACATGTGCGTATTGTTCAGGACACTGGCAACTCGGTGCCGCTGGACGTGCTTTACCCGGACAAGGCCACCCCCGGCAAACCCCAACCTTAAAAGAGGTCCCCATGTTTGACGCCCAGACCCTGATTGTCTTCACGCTGGCCTGCCTTGCGCTGACCGTCACCCCCGGACCCGACATGCTGCTGATCGCCGCCCGAAGCGCGGCGCAGGGGCGGATGGCCGGGCTTGTCACCTATCTTGGGGTCGCCGCGGGCGCGTTCAGCCATGCGCTGCTGCTGGCGCTGGGGCTGTCCCAGCTGTTTCTGGCGGTCCCGTTCGCCTATGACATCGTGCGTTTTGTGGGTGCTGCCTATCTTGCCTATCTCGCATGGCAGGCCTTCACCGCGCGCGCCAGCTTTGCGCCCGGCGCGCGGGACGAGGCGAAGCGGCCCATGCGGGTCATCTTCCGGCAGGGGTTTCTGACCAACCTTCTGAACCCCAAGGTTGCCCTGTTCTTTCTGGCGCTGTTTCCGCAATTTCTGGACCCTGCCGCCGGGTCGGTCGGGATGCAGGTGCTTGTTCTGGCCTGCATTCTCAATGTCGTGGGGCTTTTGACCAATGGCGCGGTGATCTTGCTGGTGGGCAGCCTGCGCGGGTTTGCGACCGGGGCGCAGAGTTTCTCCGGATGGTCGCGATATATACTCGGAACGGTCTTTGGCGCATTGGCGGCCCGGCTGCTGTTTGACGGCCAGAAGTGACAAAAGAGGCGGCTCTGCGCCGATAGCCGTGACCCAACAAATTCGTGAGGTCGGCGGGTTTCGCTTTATAGTATAGTGCAAACCAGCGATAGGATGGGAGAACACAGCGAGGAACCTATGGCCAATAGATATACTTCGAAACTGGGATGGTCGGACGTCACCCCGGAGAACATGTTTCTGAACCGACGGTCCTTCATGGCCGGAACCACCGCTTTTGCCGCTGGCGCGATTGCCAGCCCTGCCTTGGCGGCAGTGTCTCAATACTCGACCGATGCCGAGCCCAATACATGGGAAGAGATCACCACCTACAACAATTTCTATGAGTTTGGCACCGGCAAGAGCGACCCTTCGGAATATGCCGGAGAGCTGACGACCTCCCCCTGGGCGGTGGAGATCGGCGGCATGGTGGACAAGCCCGGCAGCTACTCCTTTGAAGACATCATGTCCCAGATGACCATCGAGGAGCGCATCTACCGCTTCCGCTGCGTCGAGGCGTGGTCGATGGTGGTGCCGTGGAACGGCTTCGAGCTGGCCGACCTGCTGAACCTTGCCGGCGTGCAGTCTGATGCAAAATACGTGGCATTCGAGACCCTGCTGCGCCCCGAAGAGATGTGGGGCCAGAAACGCAACTTCATTCCGTGGCCCTACCGCGAAGGCCTGCGCCTCGACGAGGCCATGCACCCGCTGACCATCATGGCGACCGGCATTTACGGCAAGGACATCCCCAACCAGAACGGCGCGCCGATGCGTCTGGTGGTGCCGTGGAAATATGGCTTCAAATCCATCAAATCGGTTGTGAAGATCACATTGACCGACAAAGAGCCGGAGACCAGCTGGAACATGATCCAGCCGCGTGAATATGGCTTCTTCTCCAATGTGAACCCGCAAGTGGACCACCCGCGCTGGAGCCAAGCCTCCGAGCGCCAGATCGGCGGCGGGCTGCTGGCCAAACGTGTGCCGACCCAGATGTTCAACGGCTATGAGGAAGAGGTCGCAGGCCTCTATGAAAACATGGACCTCAAAGCGAATTTCTGATGCTTCGGGACACCTGGCTCGGGATCGGGGCGGTTGCCGCCCTGATTGGCGCGATATGCTGCTTCACCCCGCTGGCGGTGATCGCCATGACCGCGCTGGGATTGGCGGCCTACACGATCTGGATTGACGCGGTCGCCGTGCCGCTTCTGATCATAGGAACGGGAATTCTTGTCGCTTCTTTGATAAGATTGCGTCAAAACGGGGCATGAGCCACGCCCTGACCCCGTCTGAACGCATCAACGCGGTGCTGCGTCCAATCCCCAAATGGCTGATCTATGTGCTGGGCTCCTTGCCGGGCCTCTATATAATAGTGGGCGTCGTGCTCGCGCTGAACGGCACCTATGACCTGTTCGGCTCCAGCCTTGGCATCGACCCCGCCAAGACCATCGAGCATTGGCTGGGGGAGCTGGCCTTGCAGTTTTTCATCGCCACGATGATCATCCGGGTGCTGCGCGACCTTTTCAAGCTGAAGCTGATCAAGTTCCGCCGCGCGCTGGGGCATCTGACCTTCTTCTATATTGTGCTGCATCTGACGGTCTATCTGTGGCTCGACCTGCAATGGGGCTGGTCACAGATCTGGAACGACATTCTCAAGCGCCCCTATATCACCATCGGCATGGCGGCTTTCGTGCTGCTGATCCCGGTGATGGCCACCTCCAATGACAGCGCGATCCGCAGATATGGCCCGAAGGTCTGGCAGAACATTCACAAGCTGACCTACCCGGCGCTGCTGCTGGGCGGGCTGCATTATGTGATGCTGCAACGCATCTGGGATGTGGAATCGCTGATCTATCTTGGGGTGATCTGCGTCATGCTTTTGCTGCGCGGCAAAGCCCTGCTGCCCAAATTCCGCTGAAACGAGTCGTTGAGTCGCCGCTGATCCGCTGATTCAGCCCCCGACTCTGCTGATTTCATCCACATTTGGTATCTGCCCTGTGGAAAACCCCAAGAAGCCACGGTTTTGTGACCCTATCCGCCCTGAAAACCCCTGCGCCAAGCAGGAATATTCCAAAGAAATTCCATGCTAAGATATTGATAATAAATGATTTAGAAGATTGAGCGCAAAAAATGTCATCTTTATGCAAAAAACCACTTGCGGGTCTGAGCCGTGGGGCCTAGAACCCACTTCACCGGCGGCGCAGAGATGCACCAACGGGGCGCCAGACGGGCCAAACGGCCAAGAAAGCGGAATAATAACAGAGACTTATGCAGGCTGTTGCGCCAAACAAGATTGGGCGCTTCGGTTGGTTTTTGTCTCTACGCTCTTTGAAATTGATAGTAACTGAAGAGATATGTGGGCGGTTTGGCCATTTCGATGGATCAACCTCTTTCATATCGACTTACTAGAACTTCGGTTCGATGATGTAAGGTCAGCTTCACTGTTTGGACGGCTTTCGACTTCTTTGAAGTCCTAAGCACAACAAACAGAAAGAATGGTCATCAGGTTTCAGTAAGGCCTGATGATTGATATGTGCAGAGGTTCGACGTCAAGGTTAAGCATGTAAGTGCTTTTCAACTTGAGAGTTTGATCCTGGCTCAGAACGAACGCTGGCGGCACGCCTAACACATGCAAGTCGAGCGCACCTTCGGGTGAGCGGCGGACGGGTTAGTAACGCGTGGGAACATACCCTTTTCTGCGGAATAGCCTTTGGAAACGAAGAGTAATACCGCATACGCCCTTCGGGGGAAAGATTTATCGGTGAAGGATTGGCCCGCGTTAGATTAGATAGTTG
>CALFWN010000080.1 GCA_937928335.1 uncultured Litoreibacter sp.
GTATCGGCCAGATCATCGCAGCGATCCGGCAGCCCGCCTTTGGCGTGAATCGCCGTCTCGATCAGGCCGGGGCGGATGGCCACCACGCGGATACCCTCGCAGGCCACCTCGTCGCTGAGACCTTTGGTGAAAATGTCGATCCCGGCCTTGGCGGCCGCGTAATCCACATATTGCCCGGCCGAGCCCAGCCGCGCGGCGGCGGAGCCGGTATTGACGATCACACCGCCCTCACCGCCATAGGCGGTGGACATGCGCAAGACGGCCTCCTTGGCCACAAGAAAGGGCGCGATCAGGTTGATCGTCATCATGCGGTGCAGCCTTTGCGGCGTCATCTCGTCGACCCGCTGAGGCTGATCAACCACGCCTGCATTATTGACCAGCGCGTCAAGCTGCGGGAAGACGGCGTCGAGTTCTTCGAAGACGCGGGCAATCGTGTCGGGATCGGACAGATCGCCCTGGATCATGTAGGTCGTGGCCCCTTCCTGCTCGCACATTTGCGAGACCAGCTGCGCGCCTTTCAGGTCGGAATTGTAGTGGATCGCGATGTCATAGCCATGCTTTGAGGCCAACACCGCTGTTGCGGCCCCAATGCCCGAACTGGCCCCGGTGATGAGAACGGTTTTCTTGCGTGCCATGTCGCGCGGGCCTCAGCTTAGTTTGAACGCGGTCTGGATGTCGTCCAGCGCGGATTTCTGTTTGGCGTTCATCGGCCCTTCTGCCTCGCTCAGGATCGTCTTGAGCACCGACATCAGCGGGGAGAAGGAACTGCCCTTGTTCAGCTTGTAGAGCTTGCGGGCCATCCGGTCGATGCCCTGCTGCGCGCCGTTGCATTGGGTCATCATCCAGCGGCCCAGCACGGCAATCTCGGACGCGTCTTTCAGTGACAGGCGCAGCTCGGATTGAATCGCGCGGAGCATGGCGTCTTTTTCTTCATGGGTCGGGTAGTCGTCCAGCTCCAGAAAGCAGACCGCGATGCCCGCGATGGCGATATTGGGGTCCTCGATATCTTCTACCGGGTGGCGGTTGTAATTCCGTCTGAAGCCAAATCGTCTTGCCGCGGCGCGGATGTCCTGGGCAACATCGAGAATTTCATGCGCGGCGTCGGCGGCGTTTCTTGCCCGCCAAATCCAGAAGCCTATGGCCGAGACAAGTCCGATAATCGTAATGAGAAGGGGCATCGTTAAGCACTCGTTTGGGTCTGAAACATCGGTAGACCACGTGAGTTTGGCGTGTTTATGGCAGGCAGCGCAAGTTTTTGCGTCCGCGACGCGCGCGTCGGATTGAGCCAACATGTTGAATACAAAAGAAACTGCCGATTTTGCTAAGGATTTGGTAACCTTTGCCACCCGTCACATGGGGTTGGGGCAGGGCGCAATGATCAGGGCTGCGGGGAGGCATATGACTTGGGCGATATAGACGTGCGATCCCAGGCAGGGCGCAGGGTGTTCTGCCTCTCAAACCCTACCCGACGCTCAGCAGGGTTCGCACCAGCGCCGTTTGGGAATTCACCCCCGTTTTTGCATAGACACGGGACAGATGTGTTCTGGCGGTGTTGATGCTGATGCCCAGCGTTTCCGAGGCGGTTGTCAGATTGTCACCGCATATGATGCGATGGGCCAGCATCATCTGCCCCGTCGAAAGACCGTAGACAGATTTTGCGACATTCAGCCGCGCATCAAGGTCGCCGTCATTTTGGGTTTCGACGAAAGTCACCCCGTCCCGGACAAACAGCACACAAACGGCGACGCCCCCGTCATCGGTTTCGCCGAACACAATCGGAAGCCGGAAATTTCGACCGCTTTCGGTCATGTATTTATAATGCTGGAAATACCCATGCTGTGCGGCCGCCGATGTCAGGCCCGCCTTCAGGGTCTTGTCCCAGGCCGGTTTTGACGCCCGCAATCGGTTATGCGAGAGCCGCAGCACGGGATGTGTCTTCAGCTGCGCGCGGGCCTCTGCGGGGGCGCAAAGGATTTCGCCCTTCGCGTTGAGGGCCAGCCGGTTCGCATCAACATGCTGGTGGCCACGCAAAACGAAGGAGGCGTATAGAATGCGCCACGCCCCGCCTGCACGTTCCAAAACCCGTGTCTCGAACGTGGTCTCGACACGTCCGTTGAGGTTCGTGGAATATTCGTCAAAGACAATATGCGCGAGATCGCCGCTGGTCGTGATAACGATATTGCAGCGCTGCACGCTTGAGATTTTGCAAACAGAATCGCTCTCGATGACCTGTCGCATATAGGATGCGAGGCTCTCCCAGCCTTCCAGCACGGTTGCGCCAAATGAGGAGGAAATACAGACCTCCCGCGTGCGCGCGTCATGGACCCAACAGGCGGCCCAGCCTTCAAAATCCGCGCGCAGAAACGTGTAGGTCTCACGGGTGATCACCTCCATCATCGCGGATTGCTCAGCCGTAAGCTCATGTTGATCTATCATGGGTTCAGTAGGACCTGCCGGGTTTGCCTCGGATGAACATATGTAGCCCATTCAGGCCCGAAAGGGCCAATTTCAGTCCCGTAAGCGCCCCGGCGAGGCGGAGCCAGTCACAGCTATGCGCATTGTAAAACGCATCCTGGCGCGCCGCTGGCGCGGCGTTCACATCCGCCCAGACCTTCATATGTAACGGGTCCATCGCCTGCCCTCCGCCGGTTGTTGTTGCAGGGATACTGGCAGAAAAGACTGCGCGATGTTGTCACCCGAAGTGACCACATAGGCGCGGTGGGTGGATGCTTTATGAGAGCTGGGCGCAGATATTTGAGGTGCTTTGCCGGCCGGCGGCCAAAAGAGGCGAGACGCTTAAAGCGCCCTAACGAACGGGTGCCGGTTCGGTTGCAGAGGTTTGGGGTGTGGGGCGAAGCGGATCTTGAGCAGGGTCACAGATAAAGCCTCGCAGCGTCCAGTGCCATATGGGCAAAATACTATTCCATCTCGATTTGGCCATTGCGGCTCAGATATGTATTGGATGGATCGGCTCGTCTATCAAAGAAAGCCCAACTTGGATGGTCTCTTTCGGTCATGAATGAGATGCACGACGCGCCATTTTCAAATGTGACTTGGATTTCCGGTAGATTGCCAAACATCAAGATTTTCGAGATTTTCTGCCCCTTGATCATAGAGTAGCCACGGTCCCAATCCGTCTCATCCGACCAACTACCGCATATTATTCTCTTTTTCCCTTCTATTCGCCAGCTCCACTCAATCATAAGCCCCACTTCACCCCTAGGGTTTAGAAGTGATCCGTCTTTGCGATATTCTGGATCAGCAAGTTTTCCAAACTCAAGGAAAACAGAGGACCCATGTCCATTCCAAACATGGTTTAGTTTTTCGCCGATCAAGCTCATAGTAAATTCTTCAAATTTCTTCTGAGCCATTTGTTTCATATCTTCACGAATTGCGGATGGTGTACCTTATCGCATGGGAATAAGGTCTTTCCAAACTTAGATTGACTGCTTCGGATGCACACCAGATATCCGAGGGTTTTCTGTCGGGTTGGGGGGGGCAATCGGACCTAATGCTTGCTCTGTAGACCTTCGTTCGGAGCCGATCCGCCTGGAATCAAGCAGAAGGCGCCGGGCGAGCGCAAGCATTGACTAGCAGGCGATTGCTCTTTGCAATCGCCGAGAAGGGCCGTCCCGGCGGATTGGGGAGGTCTGCTGTTCGGGACGAAGCGGGCTTTGCCTTCCCCACCTATTCTTCGTCCACAATAGTAAATGACTGATCGACTACGGCAACCACATGATCACGTACGCCCCGCCAACCCTCGGGTGGAACACCCCACATGGACACGGTGAGCCAATATCGGCCATGGTAGATGCGCATCGAGCACGGAGAGCGCGTTCCGTTCGAGCTAACCGTGCAGCGAATGGTCGTTGCCGCACCATCCCCCTCGGCACTCATGTACCTGTGTGTCGACAACACCGAACAACGAATGGTATTGTGCGGGCCTCCAGATACAGCATCAATCATTTCGCGCAAGCCTGCCGGACCAGGGACAGACGGACAGATTGTGCTTCGGTCCTTGTAGTCCTGCCTCCCGATATCCCAAATTCCAAAGCCCACTTCCTCTTGTCCGGCATCCGTCTCCACCATTGTTCGAAAACGGTGAATGCTTCCACCATAGCGATTTCGGCTTGAGCTGTGGCTGAATGCAATAGGCCCGCGGTTGCGCACTTCGATGCGGTCATCACCGCGCAAGACTTCGACGTCGATATCGCGCACCTTTTGGTCGATGGATTGCGCGAGATCGGGCCCAAATAGCGCTGCGGCATAAAGCAAAGCCAGAATTCCGGTGCCATAGCGGCCTTGAAACGCTCGGATCACGCCCGCAATTGCAAGGGCGATAAGTAGGACCAGAAGGAAGAGGCTAACGAGTGCAAACAATAAAATTCGCCTCCTAACGACGTCCCCACCACTAGAAATATCATCTAACGATAGCCTACCTGTCAAACGTGCAATCTAGAAGGATTTGAACTGTCACATACGATCCCATATCTGGCGACACTCTGGGCTCATTGCGGACATTTATTCAACTCACGCGTCCGCCCGGAATCGAGCCGAAGGCGCCGGGCGAGCGCAAGCATTGACTGGCAGGCGATTGCTTTTCGCAATCGCCGAGAAGGGCCGTTCCGGCGGGCTGGCGCTTTTGAGGCGGCAGCGCTCCGCATGTTCGGAAGATGTGCTTGGCGGCTATAAAGCGCTGTCGAAGGGGCGTTGCAGCGCCACCCCACGGTCTTGCGCGCGCCCGGCTTAGGGGGCTGCTGTTGGGACGAAACTGCCGTAATGTCCCTTCTTTGAATAGTTCAAGCGTAACAGAGGCCTGGGCTCGGCTAAAGGAAAGCGCCTCAATTCCCTGATCAACGCGGCGGTGCTGTGTTCAAAACCAAATATCACTTATCTTTCTTTGGTTTCGTTGCACGACTTTGCAACTCTCGAACCCGTCGAAATGGTCGATCGTGATGTCACTGATTGCTTCCGGATCAGCCAATCGGAGGTTCACCGCCGACAGGTGACGGCCATCTTCATTGGCAGTGCCAGCGACATAATGTGTCAGACATTTGCAAGTCGAACAGAAATGGAAATCATCGCGCCCCTCGACTTTTCGTCTATAGATGCTTGTCTTCCCAACCGTGTTGATCTCATGTCCGTAGAACCCGTGAACCCAAAGCGTGCCGTAGCGCCGACACAGGCTACAATTGCATGAGGTGGTCGCGTTGGGAATGTGATCCAGTGTCCATGTGACTTCGCCACAGTGGCATGTTCCTGTGAGCATTGGGACATCTCCGAAACTGCAGATGCCGAACCAATAGCATTGATCGTCTGAACGACTCAAATTGATCAATGCCTGCCGTTGTCCGCTGCGCAGCACCCCGCCCTTTGGAGGCACACCAGACGCCCGAGGCTTTCGGTCTGGTTCAGGCGCGGCTTAGTCGGATCTGATGCGTGATCTGTGGGCTTTGCAGACCTTCTCGGGAGTGCCGCAGCCATTCCTCGTGGATGTGGACAATTGGGTCCTCGTCCTGATGGGCGTGGCGGCTTGTTTAGCGGGGCAGTTTCAGCGGTTGGTGGAGATATGTCGCATAGGCCTGCTGCAACAAGGGACGGGCAGCAAGCAGGCGGGTGTGGGCGGCAAAATGGCCTGAGGGAAAGACCGCCTGCTCGGCTATTTCCGTGAGCAGTGAGCCATATGCCGGGAAGGCCAGATTGGCCAGTTTCAGGCAGGGCCAGATATCCCGGCTGTAGACACCGCGCCGCGCCATTTCGCCTTCGGCCAGTGAGCGGATGATGCGCTTGGCGAGCCATCCGTTGATCAGGCGTCTCTCGACTGCACTGCTTGCCCAGTCCAACGGGTGGCGGGGCCACCATGTTCTGAGCGAGCGCAG
>CALFWN010000081.1 GCA_937928335.1 uncultured Litoreibacter sp.
ATCGCGCCCGTGGCTTTCGGCATCGAGGACAGCACGCTCAGCACCCTCAAAGGCGCGCTCGAGGCCGTTTGCCAGCTTGCAGGCCACTCCACGCAGGAAACTGACCCCGAGCTGGGCGCGAACTTCATGGCCTTCTTCATCCGCGACTGGCAGGAGCTGCTCGACACCCCGAATCTCGACCGCCTGATCCCCGAGCTGGCCAGCCTTGTCACCCGCCTGCGCGAGGCTGACGCCAACCAATACCGCATTTTCCGCTTTGACGAGGCGGGCGGCATCAAGGCCTGTTTCATGTTCCTCAAGATGGATGCGGTCCTCTCCGACATCCCCGCCGACACGCTTTGTCTGGGCCAGGTGGTGCACTCCATGCTGCTGTGGTCTGACGAGGCCTTCCTGAACGCCTCGCCCCTCGCGCTCACCGGCAAGGGCGTGGCGATCCTGCGCCCCGATGTGGCGGCGATCATCCGGGCGGGCTACGCCCCCAATATGCCTGTCACCGCAGATGACCCCAGCCACGCGCTGCGCCTTGCGGCCCGCGTCCAGATGGCCACGCAATGAGCCATCAATTCCCCATCCGCGTCTATTACGAAGACACCGATCTGGCGGGCATCGTCTACTATGCCAATTACCTGAAATTCATCGAGCGCGCCCGCTCTGAATGGGTACGGGAGGCGGGCGTGGATCAACTCACGCTGAAACGCGACCACGGCACCGTCTTCGCCGTCCGTCAGGTCCATGCCGACTACCTCGCGCCTGCCCATTTCGACGACCTTCTCACCGTCACCACCAGCCTCGACAAGCTCACCGGATCGCGGCTGTTTCTCACCCAAACCGTGGCCCGCGACACAACGCCGCTCTTCACCAGCAAAATCACTCTGGTCTGCCTTGCGGCAGGTGGAAAACCCACGCGTATCCCAGCGGATATTCGCGCAAAACTTGACCCTCACAGCTAATTTTTTGGCGTGCCACCAAGAATAATGGCAAAGCCGCGTCTAACGTAGTATGTGTAGGTGATAACAAGCCGCAACCAATGCGGCGCAACGAAAAGAGCGGGTTTATGGAAGCTGAGGCAATTGGCCTGGCCAGCGAGGTGGATTTTTCTCTCACCGCGCTGTTCTGGCAGGCAACTCCAACAGTAAAAATCGTCATGCTGATGTTGATCATCGCGTCCTTCTGGGGCTGGGCGATCATCGTGCAGAAATTCATCAATTACCGCGTTGCGCGCCGCCATGCAGAGGCGTTTGACCGCGCCTTCTGGTCCGGCGAGCCGCTGGACGAGCTGTTTGACAAGGTTGGCTCGTCGCCCACCGGCGCGTCGGAGCGTATCTTCACTGCCGGGATGACCGAATGGCGCAGATCGCATCGCGAAGACGGGCAGCTGATCGCGGGCGCGACCTCGCGCATCGACCGCTCGATGGATGTGGCCATCGCCAAGGAAGATGAAAAGCTGAATTACGGGCTGGGCTTTCTGGCCACTGTCGGGGCCACCGCGCCCTTTATCGGCCTGTTTGGCACCGTCTGGGGCATCAAACACGCGTTCGAGGAAATTGCGATTGCGCAAAACACCAACCTCGCCGTGGTCGCCCCCGGCATCGCCGAGGCGCTGGTCGCCACCGCGCTGGGTCTGCTGGCCGCCATCCCGGCGGTGATCTTCTACAACAAGCTCAGCGCCGATGCCGACCGCATCGCGTCGGGCTACGAGGCCTTCGCCGACGAGTTCTCCACCATCCTGTCGCGCCAGCTGGACGCCTGAGACATGGCCGGTGGAACCATTCAGGGCGCGGCCAGCGGGTCTCGTCGCGGGCGGCGTCGCAAGTCCAAGGCGCGGCCAATGTCCGAGATCAACGTGACCCCCTTCGTGGATGTCATGCTGGTGCTGTTGATCATTTTCATGGTCGCGGCCCCCTTGCTGACGGTCGGCGTGCCGCTCGAGCTGCCCAAAACCGCCGCCTCCGCCCTGCCAACGGAGGAAGAAGAGCCGCTGACAATCTCTGTGCAGGCCGATGGCGCTTTGTCGATCATGAACACCGAAGTTCCCCGCACCGATTTCATCAACCGCCTGCGGGCCATCGCGGCAGAACGCAGCTCCGACAAGGTGTTTCTCCGCGCTGACGGCACGGTCAGCTACGAGCAGGTGGTGCAGGTCATGGGCGCGCTGAACGGCGCGGGCTTCAGCAATATCGGGCTGGTCACGGATACGGACGGGCCTTCCTTTGACGGTGCCCCAGCCGCGCCGCAAAGCGAGTAGCACCCCATGTTTGGCGAGATGAAAACCGGTGCCTATGTCTCGGGGGCAGGCCATGTGGCCTTGTTCCTGTGGCTGATCATTGGCGGGTTTTTCATCGCGCGCGACGATTTCGAGGCGATCACCGTTACCGATGTCTCGATCATCTCCACCGACGACTTCCAGGCCCTGCAACCCAGCGGGCCTGAAACTGGCGACGCACCTCCCGCCATCGAGGCCCCGGCCCAGGATCAGCCGGCACCCGCACCGGCTCCCGCTCCGGCCCCCGCGCCCGAACCAGCGCCCGCCCCGGCACCGGCCCCCGCGCCTGCGCCCGAGGCAGCCCCCGTACCCGATGAAGCCCCCGAACCCCCCGTGGTGGTCGAGGAAACCATAGAGCCCGAAGGTGACCCCGGCGCGGCAGAGCTGGCCGAAGACGCGACACCAGCCGTCCCCGAAGAGGCCGATATCGTGGCCCAGGAGGTGACCGAGGCCCCCGAGCCAGATGTCGAGATTGCAGACACCGCCCAATCTGAAGTGGCCCCCGACGACACGGCCGAGCCCACGCCCGAGCCCGAAGAGGCCCAGGAGGCCACGGCGGTCGAGCAAACCACGACCCAGATCGTGACCGAGGCCGACGAGACCTCGAACCGCGCGCCCACCATCTCCAGACGTCCGGGCCGCAAACCCACACCGCCGCCCGCAGCCCCTGCGGAAACCGAGGTCGCCGAAACCCCGACAGAGGCCCCAACCGAAACCCCGACCGAAGAGCCAACCACCCCCGGCCTTGAGGATCTGATCAACGACGCCGTCACCGAGGCCAATCAGGAAAACGCGGTCGAGGACAA
>CALFWN010000082.1 GCA_937928335.1 uncultured Litoreibacter sp.
TCGACGCCGGCCTCGGCAATCAGATTGGCCACCAGCTTGGCCGAGATCGGTGTGCGGGCCTTGGTGCGGCGATCCTGGCGGGCATAGCCGAAATAAGGGATGACAGCCGTGATGCGGGCCGCTGAGGAGCGGCGCAGCGCGTCGGTCATGATCAGCAGCTCCATCAGATTGTCATTGGCCGGGTTCGAGGTGGACTGGATGATGAACATGTCCTCGCCGCGCACATTTTCGAACACCTCGACAAATATTTCGCCATCGTTGAACCGTTCGACCCGGGCATCGACCGGCTTCATCTTGCCGCCGCGATGCAGCGACATCCGTTTGGCAATGGTTTCGGCAAGATCCTTGTTCGCGTTGCCCGCGATCAGTTTCGGCTCAGAAGAATTTGGCATGGATAGTCCCCAAGATGGCAGCAGCGCGATGTGCAAACGGCCCCCGCCGCCCGCGACATTGCACACCGCTTAGCACCCCGTTAGCGTGGTGCAAACAACTTATGCCTGAAGGACGCGCAACTTGCCCCATATCGACTATTATTTCGCCACCCTGTCACCCTACACCTATCTCGCGGGCACCCGCATGGAGGAGGTTGCCGCGAAACATGGTGCCACGATCCGCTACAAGCCGCTCGACATCATGGGATTGTTTGGCCGCACCGGCGGCACGCCTCCGCCGCAACGCCATATCAACCGGCAGGAATGGCGGCTGCAGGAGATGCGCCGGTCGGCCTCTAAGCTGGGGATGGCAATGAACCTCAAACCTGCGCATTGGCCGACCAACCCCGCGCCGTCTTCCTATGCCATCATTGCCGCGCAAAACGCGGGCGGCGGCGATCTGGGCGGGCTGGTGCATGGCTTTGTGCGCGCCGTCTGGGCCGAAGAGCGCGACGTGGCTGATGAGGACGTGGTGCGTGACGTGCTGGAGGCGCATGGCTTTGATGCAGGCCTCGTGGATAGCGGCATGTTGGCCGGTGCCGAGGAATATGCCGCCAATCTGGAGGAGGCCGTTGAAAAAGGCGTCTTTGGTGCGCCATTCTACATCACTGACAGCGACGAGCGGTTCTGGGGGCAAGACAAGATCGAGGATCTTGATCTGTTCCTGCAAGGCAAACTTTAGGCGCGCCCGGTGCCCATTCAGGCGTCTGGCGGCGCGATGACCCATTTCCTGCGCTCGGGCCACGGCCCGGAGGAAGGGCTGGTGCTGCATTGTATGCTGGGTCAGGCCCGGTCGCTGGACATGATGATGGCCAAGATGGGCAATGGCATGTCAATGATCGCCGCCGACCTGCCGGGCCACGGGCTGTCGGAGGATTGGGACAAAAGCCGCGATTATGCCGAGATGGCCCGTGACATGGGGCTGGGGCTGCTGGAGCGGCCCGCCCATATTATCGGGCATTCCTATGGTGGCTATGTCGCGCTGCGCATCGCGGTGGACCAGCCTGAAATGGTGCGCAGCCTGACACTGATCGAGCCGGTTTTCTTTGCTGCGGCGCAATATGATGACCCTGCCTTGTTCAAGGCCCATGAGCGTGAAAGCCGCACCTTTACGGGGGCGATAGCGGTGGGTGATATGGTGGCTGCCGCGCGGGCCTTTACCGGCATCTGGGGCGATGGCAGCGCGTGGGAGAGCCTGAAGCCCGATGCGATGGAGTATATCACCCAGCGGATGCCGCTGGTGGCCGCCAGCGGGCGTGCGATTGTGGAGGATAACGGCAAGGTCTGGGAGCGTCTGAACCAGATCGAGGTGCCATGCCTGCTGATCGAAGGGGCAAACTCACCGCCGGTGATCGCGGCGATACTGACCGCTTTGGAAGGCCAGATTGCAGATACCAGCCGCGCGGTGATCGAGGGGGCGGGCCATATGGCGCCGCTGACCCATGCGGTTGAAGTGGCCGCGCTGATCTCGGGTTTTGTCGGCGATCAGCCCCGCAGCGTGGAGATCATCTGATCAATCTCCTCTGAGGTCTTGGACCAGTCACAGACCATGCGACAGCGGATTAACTCCTCACCGGGGCCCTCCAGCGACGCGCCCATCGGGAACATGTAATATTTCGCGCCTGCCTCTATAGCGCGCCTGTGGGCGGCGCGGGGCAGGTGGGCGAAAATCATGTTGGCTTGCGGAGCATCCGGTATCTCTGCGCCCTCAATACTGGCCAGCCCGGCGGCCAGACGCGCCATATTGGCGTTGGCCTTGGCCCCAAGCTCAAGCCAGAGATCATCCTTCAGATAGGCCTGCATCTGCGCCGAGAGGTAGCGGTGTTTGGAAAACAGATGCGCGCCGCGTTTTCGGCGCAGCTCGAATTCCCAGGCTTTTTCAGGGTCAAACAGGATCACGGCCTCCACGCCTGCGCAGCCGTTCTTGGTGCCGCCAAAGCTGACCAAGTCGATGCCCGCCTTCCATGTCATCTCTGCCGCCGAACAGCCCAGCGTGGCACAGGCATTGGCGAAGCGCGCGCCGTCGAGATGGGTTTTCAACCCGAATTCCCGTGCGATCTCGGTGATTTGTCGAATTTCTTCAAGGCTGTAGACGGTGCCCACCTCGGTTGCCTGCGTGATCGTCACAGGGCCCCAGAGCAGATACAAAACCTCCGGATCAAGGAGCAAAACAAGGCTCTTCGTTCTATGGTTGTTGCCCATAGAACTAAAGACGAAGAAGAGCTTGAGAAGCAATCAGGTCTTGCGATTCTCAACATGGCTTCTGGTGAGACTAAGGGTCCATCTCGGGTTCCGCCATATTATGGCACCGAGGGTGGGCACAGTGCCCAGATCTGGATCACCGGCTTGGAGAAGCTCCAAGGAGTTCAGAAGTGGTCTGACAAGCAGACGTTGGACGCTGCTGATTTGGCTCTTTTTGGGATCGCTGCAGAATGGAAGGCAGCCCAAATGGAAGCCAACACGGAGGTGTTTCAAGATTTAAAACTCTTCAAAGCTGCTTTTGTTAAGCGCTTTGCGATTCAACAGTCTTCTGTGGAATCAATTAAGCTTGTAATGGAGCTCAAGCAGAAAACGGACGAAAAGGTGCGAGATTTTTATGACAGGGTGTTCAATGTCATAATGTATTTCGGCCGTGAACGAAAGCTGGAAATGACTGCTGCTGGTCAACAAGACGGATTCAAGCATTATTATTTGTGTTTGACGGACTTTGTTAAGCTCCTTTTCATCGG
>CALFWN010000083.1 GCA_937928335.1 uncultured Litoreibacter sp.
ATTGGCGGCAACCAGCTTTACGGCCGCTCCCTGCGGATGCTGACACAGGAGCTGCCGCGCTATGGGATCTCCCACACGCTGGCGGACCCGACAGATATCGCGGCCATTGAGGCCGCCGTGACACCCGATACCAGGATGATCCTTGTCGAAGTCGTCTCCAACCCGACTCTGCGCGTCGCGGATATGGAAGGCATCGCGGCGCTGGCCAAATCGCGCGGGCTTATTCTGGTGGTCGACAACACTTTCACTACCCCGCGCGCCTACCGCCCGTTTGCGCATGGCGCGGATGTTGTGATCCACTCCATCACCAAGCTGCTGGCGGGCCATTCCGACGCCATGCTGGGCTATGTGGCCGCCAAAGACCCGGCGCACCGGGAGGCGATTGAGGGGACGATCATTACCCTTGGCCTCAGCGGCAGCCCCTATGATTGCTGGATGGCCGAACGCGGGTTGATGTCGTTCCATTTGCGCTATGACCGGGCCGAGGAAAACGCGTTACTTTTGGCCGATCACATCGCCTCGCTGGGTGCGCGCGTGCTTTATCCCGGCAGGCCCGATCACCCCGATCACAATCGCGCAGGCGCTTTGCTGGGGCCGCGTTTCGGCAATATGGTCAGCTTCGAGATATCCGGGGGCAGGGCGGCAGCCAACACGCTCACCCGCGCCATGCCCGACATGGCCTTCGCACCGACGCTTGGCGACATCGGCACCACGGTCAGCCATGCCGCGTCTTCCTCGCATCGCGGCCTCACCCCGGAGGAGCGCGCGGCATTGGGCATGAGCGAGGGGTTTTTCCGGGTCTCGGTCGGGGTCGAGGATATCGCGCTGCTGAAAGACGAGTTCTCGCGCGGGTTCGCCGCGTTGTGACCTTGCATGATATCAAGGCGATCCTGGAGGGCATCCCGCTGCCCGTGATGGTGATTGATGCAGGCTACCGCATCACCACCACCAACCCCGCCTTGCAGGAGCTTTTCGGCCATGACCCCGGCGGCATGAACGCGGTCACCTTGTTGCGGCAGGCGGCTGTGCTGACCACGATGGATGCCGCGCTGCAGGACGGGCGCTCCGCTGATGCACGGTTTGTTTTCAATGGGTTGTCGGGCGAAGTTGTCTATAATTTTCGCGCCGCGCCCTTGCGCGACGGCCAGCTGGTGACTGGCGCCGTGCTTAGTTTCGAGGATCGCAGTCAGGCCGAGGATTCCGAGACCATCCGCCGCGATTTCGTGGCCAATATCAGCCACGAGCTGCGTACGCCCTTGACGGCGCTCACCGGGTTCATCGAGACCCTGCGCACCACGGCGCGGGACGACCCGGACGCGCGGGAGCGGTTCCTCGGCATCATGGAAAACGAGGCGCTGCGGATGAACCGCATGGTCTCCGACCTCTTGTCTTTGAGCCGCGTGCAGGCCGACCAACATGTGCGCCCCCGCGCGGAGGTCAATGTGGCGGGCGTCCTGCGCTCTGTCATCGCCACGCTGGAGGGCAAGCTGAAAGACGCAGGTATTTCCGTGACCTCTGAGGGGATTGAGGGCAAAGCCAGGGTTCAGGGTGACCGGGATCAGCTGACGCAGCTGTTTTTGAACCTGATCGAGAACGCGATTAAATATGGCGGCGCTGGCAAGACCATCCATCTGACACTCAGCCCCGTTGATCACGACCGGGCGCTGCGCAAGCCCGCCTACCGGATCGACGTGCGCGACGAGGGCGAGGGAATCGATGCGTTACATTTGCCCCGCCTGACAGAGCGGTTCTACCGCGTAGACGACCACAGAAGCCGCGAAATGGGGGGTACGGGGCTTGGCCTGGCCATCGTCAAGCATATCGTCAACCGCCACCGTGGACGCCTTAAAATCACGTCGAAACAGGGTGTTGGAAGCTGTTTCTCAGTGATTATTCCGACCATCTGACGGCGATCTGGGCCCGTGTCATAAAACTCTTACAAAAGCGTCACAAAACCCCGGTGATGGCTGTCTAGACGTCGGGCCACAAGATGCGCCGTGGGGGTGCATCGGAAAATTAAAGATCGAGGGAGTGACGACATGTCGTTCATCAAACCTGCTGCCTGCGCTGCCATTCTGGTTGCTGCGGCCTCCACCGCCGCTGTGGCGCGTGACCAAATCCGAATTGTGGGCTCCTCCACCGTGTTCCCCTTCTCGACCGCCGTGGCCGAGCAATTTGGCCGCTCAACAGATTTCCAGACGCCCGTGGTTGAATCCACCGGCTCCGGCGGCGGTATGAAGCTGTTCTGCGCAGGCGTGGGCACCGACAACCCGGACATCACCAACGCCTCACGCCGGATGAAATCCAGCGAGTTTGACCTGTGCAAGGAAAACGGCGTCACAGACATCACCGAGGCCATTATCGGCTATGACGGCATCGTTGTGGCCAATGCCAAAGGCGGCCCGGTCTTCAGCCTGACCCGCGAGCAGCTGGTTACAGCACTGGCCGAGCAGGGACCAAAGCCCAGCACATGGGACGAGGTTGATCCGTCCCTGCCTGCCATCAAGATCGAGGTTCTCGGACCACCACCCTCGTCAGGCACACGCGACGCCTTTGAAGAGCTGGTAATGCACGAGGGCTGCGAAGGTGCAGGCATCGAATGCGAAGGCATCACCGTGCGCGACGATGGCGCCTTTATCGAGGCAGGCGAGAATGACAACCTGATCGTCTCCAAGCTGGAGGCCAACCCGAACGCGCTCGGCGTCTTTGGCTTCTCCTTCCTCGACCAGAATTCCGACGCGTTGCAGGGCTCCGAAGTGGACGGCGTCGAGCCGACCTTCGACAACATCGCCGAGGGTGACTACCCGATCTCCCGCTCGCTCTATTTCTACATCAAGAACGCCCATGTCGGTGTGATCCCCGGCATTCAGGAATTCGCCGATGAATTCATGTCGGAAGACGCCGCTGGCGAAGAGGGCTACCTAGTCGACAAAGGCCTGATCCCGCTGCCCGAAGATATGTTCGAGACCGTGTCGGGCAGCGTCTCCTCGCTGAGCAAGATGACCGGCAACGAGTGGGATTGATCCACATTTTACAAGAAAAAGCAGCGGGGCCGCATGATCATGTTGCGGCCCCGCGCAATCGCACCTAACAGCACGTCGCGACACCATGCCTTGGGGGGCACATGTTTGGACTGACATTTCTTGCGGTATTCGTGCTTGGTGCGGTGTTCTACTACGCCGCGCGCGGCCGCGCCTTCAGCCTTGCAGGCGACACGCCACAGGCGCTGCATTCGCGGCCCAATTACCACGGTTTTCTGGCCTTCCTTCTGGCTGCCATTGCAGGCATCGCCACGCTTATTGTGATCTGGAGCCTCTGGGGCGCATGGATTGAAAGCCGCTACATCGCTCATATTATCGAGGCCCAGCCAGAGCTGAGCCCGATCGAGGTGGAGTTGGTCCTCAATGACGCCCGCGCCCTGGCCGAAGGGGGCATCGCGTCAAGAACCGACGCGCTGCGCACCCAGATTGCCAGCGAGATCGGCACACAGACCGCGCTGCATCATTACGGCACAATGGCGCTGAGCCTTCTGGCAGCACTTCTGGCGGGGCTGTGGTGCCTGCGCTCGGCCCATATCGGCTGGCGCGCCCG
>CALFWN010000084.1 GCA_937928335.1 uncultured Litoreibacter sp.
ACCCGGATCACAGGTGGTATCGGCCTATCTTGAGGCGGCCGAGCTGCAGGATGATCTGGATGCGATTGGCTTCAACCTTGTGGGCTATGGCTGCACCACCTGTATCGGCAATTCCGGCCCCATCCAGAAAGAGCTGTCGGACGCGATTGCCGAGGGCGATCTGGTGGCAACATCGGTGCTGTCGGGCAACCGCAATTTTGAGGGGCGTATCTCGCCCGATGTGCGGGCCAATTATCTGGCCTCGCCGCCGCTGGTCGTGGCCTATGCGCTGGCGGGCACGCTGGATATCAACCTGGCCTCGGACGCCATTGGCACTGACAAGGACGGCAATGACGTCTATCTGAAAGACATCTGGCCGACCTCTCAGGAAGTGGCGGAGCTGGTCGAGAAGACCGTGACCCGGCAGGCCTTTTTGGAGAAATATGCAGAAGTCTTTACCGGCGACGAAAAATGGCAGGGCGTGGAGACCACCGACAGCCAGACCTATGACTGGCCTGCCACCTCGACCTATGTGCAAAACCCGCCCTATTTTCAGGGGATGAGCAAGGAGCCGGGTGTGATCTCGGACGTCAAGGGCGCGAAAGTACTGGCGCTTCTGGGCGATATGATCACCACCGACCATATCTCTCCCGCCGGTGCGTTCAAGGAATCGACCCCCGCGGGCCAGTATCTGATCGAGCGGCAAGTGGCCCCCCGCGAGTTCAACTCCTACGGGTCGCGCCGCGGCAATCACGAGATCATGATGCGCGGCACCTTTGCCAATATCCGCATCAAGAACGAGATGCTGGACGGTGTCGAGGGCGGCTATACCAAAGGGCCGGACGGGGCGCAGGCCTCGATCTTTGACGCGGCGATGGCGCATCAGGAAAACGGCACCCCGCTGGTGATTTTTGGCGGCGTGCAATACGGCGCCGGCTCTTCGCGTGACTGGGCGGCCAAAGGCACAGCGCTTCTGGGCGTGAAGGCCGTGATTGCGGAGAGCTTTGAGCGCATTCACCGCTCCAACCTTGTGGGCATGGGCGTGATCCCGTTCGAGTTCACGAATGGCGACAGCCGCAAATCGCTGGGCCTGACCGGCGAGGAGACGGTGGATATCACCGGGCTTGAGGGCGACCTGAAACCTTTGTCTGAGGTGCCATGCACCATCACGATGGCGGATGGCACGGTGAAGGAGATCATGCTGAAATGCCGGATCGATACCGCGATTGAGAAAGAATATATCGAACATGGCGGCGTGTTGCATTACGTGCTGCGCGATCTGGCCGCCGCCTGATCTGATCGAGAGCTGCAAAAATGGCCCGCCCCAACGATGTTGGTGCGGGTCCGTTTTTATTTGGGGGGCTTTGCCCCCGACAGGATGCAGGCTCTGCGCCTGTAAACCTTCTCCGCTATTGGGGGCTCTGCCCCCAAACCCCCGGAGGTATTTTTGAAGCAATGATGGGAGAGAAGTGTTGCGAGGGGTTGGCTGTGTCGGGCGCGGCGGGCATGTTGGGTTTTATGAAAGGCTTTCCTGATCTTCCGCCGATTTGGCTAGTGGCGTTTCTGGTGCTGAACTGGGCCGTGGCTCTGGTTTTGCCGGGCTGGTCGAGCGGTCTGCTGGAGGGCGCAAGCTGGGCGTTGATCGGACTGGGGCTGGGCTTGATCGGCTGGTCGGCCTACTGGTTCTGGCGACGCAGGACCACCATCGAGCCGCATCATATGCCGGGTGCCCTGATCGTCGAGGGGCCGTTTCGAATATCGCGCAACCCGATCTATCTGGCGCTGCTGATCATCTTGCTGGGTGCGGTGATCGGGCGGGGGCAGCCGCTCTGTCTGATCCTGGTGGCGCTGTTTTACCGGGTGCTGAGCGCGCGGTTTGTGCGCCCCGAGGAGGACGCGCTGCGTGCGGCGTTCGGTGCAGAGGCTGACAGCTATATGGCCCGGACGCGCCGCTGGTTGTGATCGAATTCTAACACCTCCTCGCAAAGGCTTGATTGGTCAGGGACAATGTGAACGGATACAAAGGGGGCTTAGTGTCGGGCTAAGGGGACAATTGAATGAAAAAGATTTTGGCAATGCTGAAAGCAGGCAGCCTTGGGGTAGGGCTGTGTGTCGGAATAGGGACGAGTTTGGGGATCGCAATAGGGGCGGCAACACTGCAACCCGCTCATGCGGATGTGGTGGTGGAGTTATATACCTCTCAGGGGTGCTCTTCGTGCCCGCCTGCTGACGCGCTTTTGGGCGAGCTGGCCGGGCGAGAGGACGTGATCGCCTTGTCGCTGCATGTGGATTACTGGGACTATCTGGGCTGGAAGGATGATTTCGCAGATCCCGCCTTCAGCGCGCGGCAGCGCGGCTATGCGGCCACGGCAGGCCAGAGCATGATCTACACACCGCAGATGATCATCGGCGGCAAGGACCATATTGTCGGCACCAAGGCAATGGATTTGGCCGATATGCTGATGCGCCACAAAGAGCAGGAGGCGGCAATCGGGCTTGTGGCAGAACGTCAGGGCGACACGGTCTCGATCCGTGCGGAGGCTGCTCAGGCCAGCGCAGGCGGGCTTATTGTGCAGCTGGTGCAATATAGCGCGATGGAAACCGTTTCGATCAAACGCGGCGAAAACGCAGGGCGCGACATGACCTATCACAACGTGGTCAAAGGCTGGAGCGAGGTTGCGCAATGGGATGGCACGAGCGCGCTGAGCGTGGATGCGCCGGCAAGCGGTGACAATCCGATGGTGGTGATTATTCAGCGCGCAGGCCCCGGACCAATTCTGGCAGCGGCCAAGGTCAAGTAGCCTCTTTCGGGCCAGTTTCAGTTTTAGCTTCGGTTTCGGTTTCGGTTTCAGCTTCGGCCTTGTCCACGGCAAGGCCGGCATGGCGCTCCCACCACGCTTCCTGCTCCGGCTTCCAGCGGCGGTGAATCCAGAACCACTGGCCCATATGCTGACGCACCAGCGCCTCGAGCGAATCGTTGAGCGCCTGCGTCATTTCCTTGGGGTCGCCATGCGGAACCGGCGCTTCGCACAGCACCTCGAAATCGAGGCCGTTGGGCTGGCGGATGCCATAGATCGGCACCACCAGCGCGTCATATTTCAGCGCCAGCTCAACCGCTGACAGCGCGGTGGGCGCGCGTTTGCCAAAGAAGGTCAGATCGGCCCCGTCGCGCATATATTGGTCAATCAGAAACCCGGTCATGTTTCCGGCCCGCAGGAAGCGCAGCAGTGCGGTCAGCCCGCGCCGCCCGCGCGGGAAGACCGGCGTGCCGATCTTGCTGATCGCCGCCACGTAATGGCCGTTAAAATAGCCATTGTTCATTTCCCGGTAGAGCCCGCCCACATGGAACCCTTTGGCGATCAGCGCCGCGCGCGGGGCGTCGTAATTGCCAAAATGCCCGGTGATCAGAACCACGGGGCGGCGGTTGGCATGGGCCTCCTCCAGAGCTGCAACGCCCGGGCCGGTGAGCGGCGCATCGGCAAAGCGGCGGGTGAAGGCATGGCCGGAATAGATCTCGATCAGGGTGCGGCCGGTATTGTCGGGCACCTCGCGGACCAGCCGCTCGACATCGGCTTTGGGCAAATCGGGCATCACATGGGCGAGATTGTCGCGCACCCGCTGATTATAGCCGGACCACGGGGCCACGACCCGCGCAAACAGCCAGCCCACCATCGGCAC
This sequence comes from uncultured Litoreibacter sp., assembly GCA_937928335.1. Classification (GTDB taxonomy): domain Bacteria; phylum Pseudomonadota; class Alphaproteobacteria; order Rhodobacterales; family Rhodobacteraceae; genus Litoreibacter. The sequence continues at coordinate 3,658 of CALFWN010000084.1, forward strand.
CCGCCAGCGGTAAGGCACCAGCAAGGCCGTGCCTATGATGGCCCGGATCACCAGATTGCTGGCAAAATCTGCCTTGGTTCTGCGCCCCGGGGCGGTCGGTCCGTGTGACATAAGCTAGGCCTGTTGTCGTTCCCGGTGCCAGACATAGAGACCAGCCGCGGCGATCACAAGCGCACCCAGATAGACCGGTGCGTCGGGGTAATGGCCGAACACGGCGATCCCCCAAAGCGCCGAAAAGATCAGCGAGGTATAGGAAAGCGGCGCCAGTGCCGAGGCCTCTGCATGGACAAAGGCCGTCGTCAGGAAAAGCTGCGCCGCAGAGCCAAGCGCGCCAACGCAAAGCAGCATCACCAGATCGCCCATTGCAGGCGTCACCCAGCGAAACGGCACCAGCAGCGTGAGGACCAAAGTGGCGATCAGCGCAGTGTAGAACAGCGAGGTCCAGACATCCTCGTCGCGGCCCACAAAGCGGGTGGCCAGCGCATAGCCCGAGTAAAACAGCGCCCCCAGCATCGGAAACAGCAGCCAGGCCGAAAACCCGTCCGTGCCGGGGCGCAGGATGATCAGCGCGCCCAAAAGCCCCGCCCCGACACTGGCGGCCCGGTGCCAGCCAATACGCTCCCCCAGAAACAGCACCGCGCCCAGCGTCAGAAAGATCGGCGCGGTCTGGGCGATGGCGTTGCTCTCGATCAGGGAGTTCTTCTGATAGCCCACAAAGAAGCTGGTCGTGGCCAGCAAAACGAAAGCAGAGCGCAGCAGTTGAATGCGCGGATGGCGGGTGCGGATGACCTGACGCAGCCGGGGCGCGGCGATGGCCGTGACCAGCGCCAATTGGCAGGCATTGCGGAACCACAGGATTTGCACCGTGTCGACACGGGCCGACAGCAGCTTGACGAAGACCTCCATCGTCGAGAAACAGAACACCGCCATGACCATGAGCGCAAAGCCGTTGCGCATCATGGCATATCTACTCGGGCTCTTTGGGCAGGCCGGTGCCGATCATGCTGTCGCGGGTGACCAGCGCGGCCAGCTGCGCCTGATCCCAGCCCTGCGTGCCTTCGGGGCGTGCGGGCAGCACGATATAGCGCATATCGGCGGTGCTGTCATGGACGCGGACGGTGGTGGTCTCGGGCAGGGTGACGCCAAATTCGGCCAGCACGCTGCGCGGCTCCTTCACTGTGCGCGAGCGGTAGGCGCGGGTCTTGTACCAGTCGGGCGGCAGCCCCAGCAGGTTGCGCGGGTAGCAGCTGCATAAGGTGCAGACCACGATATTATGCACGTCCCGGGTATTCTCGACCGCGACCAGATTCATCGGGCCGATATCGAACCCCATCTCGCGCGTGGCCTGTGCTGCATCCTTCATCAGGGCTGCATGAAAGTCAGGTTCCGCCCAAGCGCGGGCCACCACCTGAGCGCCATTGGCAGGCGCGCGCGCATCCATTGCGTCGATCTGCGCGTTCACCTCGGCATTGGTGAACTCACCTTTCTCGACCATCAGCTCGCGGATCGCGATTTCCATTGTTTGCCAGTAGCTCAGCGGCGCGTCATTATCCTCCCGGTAGGGATGCCCCGAGGGCGACAGGTGGTCGTGGTCGTGATGGTCATGCGGCATGAGGCTCGATCCAATGCTCGTAAATTTCGGCGTCCAGCGTGTCTTCGGGATGCTCGGCCTCGGCCCCCCACAGCTCGGCCATCGTGAACCGCACGCGGTAGAGCTGCTTTTCAGGTGCGGGCAGCCCGTAGGCGCGCTGTTCGGGGTTCTCAAACGGGCCGAGGCCGCGTTCGATGATGCCGGTCTTGCCGCGCAAATAATAGGGCGTGCGCAGATGGCCTGGCGGCGACAGGGCGCGGATGCGAACCGGGGTGCCGGCCTCAAACATTCTGGGCCTCGCCATATGTGTCGCCGCGCGCCTTGACCTCTTCCATCTTGGCGCCAAGCTCTTCGAGCGAATAGACGCCCGCCTCGATCAGGTTTTCGTTTACCGCAGCCACCCAGCGCTCGTAATAGGTCATGTCTTCAAAGGCTTGCGCCCCCATATCCTCAAGCGCCCGGCGCAGCCCGTCCACGGTGAAATGGCCCCGGGCCGAGCCCAGGATCATCAGCGCGTCGACGCGTTTTTCCCAAAGGGCAAAGTCATGCTGGTCATGCGGAACGGGGCCTGCGGCCTCGCCACCCATGTCATGCCAGCGGCGTGCAGGCGAAGAGGCGTGCCGGCGGCGGGCGGGGGAAGCGGTGTCTGGTGATGTGTTCATGCGCCCACGCTAGGCCGGGACCTAACGCTGCGCAAGCATGTCGATCTGGCCGCGCAGACCGTCGAGCGGATAGCCCGCCCCGGCGAGCGCTTCCATGATCGCGTCGGTCTCCATCCGGCCTGCCTGTGCCAGCCCCCAGAGCATCGCGGACCGGGTGCCTGACGCGCAATAGGCCAGCACCTTGCCGGGTGCCGTCTGCGCCTCGACATGCGCCAGAGTCAGCTGCCCCGAGACCAGCGGGTTGTCTGTCCAGCCCAGGCCCGCCTTCTGCGCGGCGGCCTTGATCTTCTCAGGCCCATCGGCGGGCGCGCTTTCAAAAGCGGGGCGGTTGCAGATCACATGGGTAAAGCCCGCCTCCGCCAATGCGGGGATGTCGTCGGGTGTGATCTGCGGGGCAACCGCAAAATCGTGATGCAACATGCGAATATCCATAGCGCTACCCGCCGCGTCCAAAGGCCGCCGCTATCTGCCGCGTCACCGGGGGCTGCGCGATCATCGCCGCGACCATCGCCACAAAGAAGGCCAGGCCCTGCCAGCCGCCAAAACCAAGGGAGGCCATTGCCGGGCCGGGGCAGAGCCCCGAAAGCCCCCAGCCGATGCCGAAAAGGGCAGAGCCAGCAGCAAGTTGCGGGGTGATCTTCGTATCCGCCTGCGCGGGGATAGGCCCGTCCAGAACCGCCTCCCGTCTGCGTGCCGCAATACGCCACGCTATGATCATGGGCAGGATCGCGCCACCCAGAACAAAGGCCAGCGTCGGGTCCCATGCCCCGAACACATCAAGCCAGCCCTGCACTTTGCTTGTGTCTGTCATGCCCGAGATCAGCAGCCCGAGCCCGAACACTGCACCTGCCAGCAACGCCACACCGGCCCGCATCAGATCATCCCCCAGACATGGCGAAACA